>CAZNRQ010000038.1:0-13965 GCA_964574845.1 uncultured Bacteroidales bacterium | reverse complement strand
AAATCGGAACCGCTTACTTCAAATAATAGTGTCAAATCAGTTTAAATAAAAAGTAATAACAAAAATACGAAAGCATTTGGTTTAAAGGACTGATTTTTTTTATTATGATTTTTTTCACATTCCAATATCGTTTAAAACTGAGAAAAAGGCTAATATTGTATTAAAAATAAGTCAGCAGTTTAGTATGTGTGGTATTTCCGGTTTTTATAGCAATAAGATTTCTTTTTCAGAGGATGACCTTGTGAAAATGACGAACACGATTTCGCATCGTGGGCCTGATGCTGCCGGATATTTCTTTGAAGGGTTTATTGGGTTAGGACATAGAAGACTAAGCATAATTGATGTTTCATCAGGGGCTAATCAACCCATGTATTCTCAATGCGGCCGTTATGTAATTGTGTTTAACGGCGAGATATATAATTTTCAGGAGATCAGAGCAGATTTATTGAAAGAAAAAGAAATCAGGTTTGAGACTTCATCGGATACCGAAGTAATATTGGAGGCCTTTGCACTTTGGGGCCCGGAATTTGTGTATAGTATGAATGGAATGTTTGCCATTGCGATTTTTGACAAAAGAAGCAAGGATCTTTTTCTTTTCCGCGACAGGATGGGCATAAAACCTATTTATTATTACTATGACGGTTCATGCTTTGCCTTTTCTTCTGAATTGAAAGGATTAATGGCGAACAACTTTATTCGTGATTCAGTAAAACTAAATCATGCAGCAATAAATGAGTTTTTGCATTTGGGTTATATTCCTCAGGCCCATTCGATTTATGATAAGATTAGCAAGTTCCCCTCGGGACATTATGCTGTGGTGTCCGCTACCAATTTAGTGTTAAATAGATACTGGTCGCCTGATGAAAAAATTTCAGGGAAGCATAATATTGAGGAAAAAGAAGCCAAAGTAAAGCTTAAGGATCTTTTGATCAGTTCCGTTAAATACAGACTGATTTGTGATGTCCCATTCGGAACATTTTTAAGTGGAGGCATTGACTCGAGCCTGGTTACGGCCATTGCCCAAAGCGTTAATGAGACACCAATCAATACATTTAGTATTGGGTTTCAAGAATCCAGGTATAACGAAAGCGGTTATGCCCGTTCTGTTGCAGAATATTTGGGAACCAATCATCATGAGTTTACGGTGAGGGAGAAGGATGCGATTGAGCTATTACCTGAACTTATTAACGTTTTCGATGAGCCTTTTGCTGATTCCTCAGCCATTCCTACCATGATGGTTTCGAAATTGGCCCGTCAGCATGTTACTATGACCTTGTCGGGGGATGGTGGTGATGAATTGTTTATGGGATATGGTGCCTACCAATGGGCAAGAAGGCTTAATAAACCCTTTTTAAAAACCTTTCACCAACCAATTTATTCAACCCTTTCGATGTTTGGAAACAAGTATAAAAGGGTGGCGCATCTTTTCGATTATCAGAATAATAATGAGTTGAGAAGTCATATCTTTTCGCAGGAACAATATCTGTTCAAACGCAACGAGATCTCGAGATTATTATCGAAGGATATTTATCGGAAAATATCTTTGGATGAGGATAATGTCGTTAACAACCTTTCGCCTGCCGAAGCACAATCTCTATTCGATCTGAAGTATTACCTGAAGGATGATTTGCTGGTGAAAGTGGACAGATCGTCGATGAGATATTCCCTGGAAACCAGGGTTCCTTTGCTGGATTATCGTATTGTGGAATTTGTTTTGAATCTTCCTGAGAAGTTTAAGATTAATGGGAACGTACAAAAGTATTTATTGAAAGAAGTTCTTTACGATTACGTTCCAAAGTCTTATTTCGATAGACCCAAATGGGGTTTTTCTATTCCTTTGCAGAAATGGCTGAAAGGCGATCTGAAATACCTGATTGACGATTATCTGTCTGACGACATGATCAATAAGTACGGGGTTTTGGATAAGCAGTTTGTGAACGATCTGAAATACCGTTTCTTTACTAAAAATCAGGATTATTTATATAACCGCCTGTGGCTTTTGATAGTGTTGCAAAGGTTTTTGGAAAAAAATAGCTTGTAAAATAATTAAAGAATACTGAATTTATCCCAATCCAATCCTACATTGAACTTCTGCCTGTAGTCCATTAGTTCATTTGCTGATAATGTGACAATGGTATTGCTTTCGGCATGCTCCTGAGGCTCGCACATAAGTTCCCCTTTGGGGGAATACACCAGAGAGTTGCCTGAATGTGCTGTGCCGATGCCATCGGTTCCAATGCGGTTGATACCTATGCTATAGGAGAGGTTTTCGATGGCCCGGGCCTGAAGTAAGGCCCGCCAGTGATGTTTGCGTCTTTCGGGCCAGTTGGCGATATAAAGCAACAGGTCGTATTCGAACCGTCCGTCTTCGAAGGTGTTCTTAGCCCAGACAGGGAACCTAAGATCATAACAGATCAACGGGCAAACGCGCCAGCCTTTTATTTCAACAATAAGTTTCAATGCGCCTGGCACAAAGTACAAATGCTCGTTACCGAAGCGGAACAAATGCCTTTTATTGTAGGTTTCGTAGCTTCCATCAGGACGCATCCAGACCAAACGGTTGAATAACTGATCTTGATCTTTGCAAAGAAAGGTCCCTGTGACAACACAATCCAGCTCTTTTGCTTTTGCTTTCATCCATTGAAATGCTTTCCCGTCGGGGGCTTCTGAGTTGGCGGTGCCATTCATAGTAAAACCTGTATTGAACATTTCGGGTAGGGCGACAATATCCTGCTGACCTCTCAATCCTGAAAGCTTTACATCAAAGTTTCGGAGGTTATGCTCTGGTTGTTCCCAAACGAGGTCGGACTGTATGAGGTTAACTCTTAGATCTTGCATAGTATTTTTCCCGCTTTTTCTAAAGTTTCTTCCTTTTTGGCAAAACAAAAACGCAACACGTGGTTGTCGGTGGGCTTGTGATAGAAAACCGAAACCGGTATGGATGCCAGTTTAAATTCTTTTGTAAGACGCACAGCGAAGTCCGTTTCGCTTTCGTCGCTGATGCGGCTATAGTCCAATAGCTGAAAATAGGTGCCGTAGCTGGGGATAATTTTAAAGCGTGAACCTTTGATGAGCTCGACAAAATAATCGCGTTTTTTCTGATAAAAGTCGTTCAGATAGGTATAATTATTTTTGTCGGTAAGGAATTCGGCTATAGCGTATTGAATAGGAGTGTTGCAAGCAAAAACAATAAATTGATGTGCCTTGCGAAATTCGGCCATAAGGTTTTCGGGAGCCAAACAATAGCCCATTTTCCATCCCGTGGCATGAAAAGTTTTGCCGAATGATCCCACCACCAGGCTTCGCTCAGCCAGGCCGGGATAAAGACTGACACTTTCGTGCCTGAGCCCGTCGAATATCAAATGTTCGTACACCTCGTCGCTTAGGATGAGTATGTCTGTGCCTTTGGTTATCTTTTCCAGTTCGAGAAGGTCATTTTTGCTCAGAATACTTCCCGTGGGATTATGAGGGGTATTGATTATAATCATACGGGTGCGGGAGGAGACCAACTTCTTCACCTCGTTCCAGTCTACGTGGTAATCCGGAAATTTAAGCGTGGCATACTTCAGCATGCCGCCGTTGAGCATCACAGCCGGGGCATAAGAATCGTAAGCGGGTTCAAATAATATTACTTCGTCGTTTTCGCGAATGAAGGCCGAGATGGCTGCATATAGAGCCTCTGTGGCTCCTGCGGTGACAGTGATTTCTTTTACGGCATCGTAGCGAATGGCATGCGTATCAAATACTTTCTGCGAAATGGCTTCGCGCAACACAGGTACTCCCTGCATGGGGGCATACTGGTTGAAGCCCTTTTTCATGAACTTATTTACCAGCGCTATGAGCTTTTCGGATATGTCGAAGTCGGGAAATCCCTGCGAAAGGTTGATGGCTTTGTGTTCGTTGGCCATAGCCGACATCACGGCAAATATGCTCGTACCCATATTGGGCAGTTTCGAATCAACTGTATTATAGTTTATTGGCATCTGAGTTTTTTAAGATAACGAGAGTCATTGATAAATATTGTGAAATAAAAGTAAGAATTTTTTTGATTATCAATTGTTGTTTTATATTTTTACTGAAAAATTAAACTCTTACGACATGGTGAAAGTACACGACAATTTGAAAACAATCGAAAAAGTAAATTTTAAAGGCAAAAAGGCGCTTATCAGGGTTGATTTTAATGTGCCTCTCGATCAGAACCGACAGATCACCGACGACACACGCATCATGGAGTCGCTGCCTACTATTCAGAAAGTATTGAACGACGGAGGATCGGTGATACTGATGTCGCACCTGGGCCGCCCCAAGGGAGGGTATGAACAGGACTATTCTCTCACTCCCGTGGTTCCGCGTTTGTCGAAATTGCTCAAACGTAACATCATTTTTACCCGCGACCTGTTCGGTCCAAAAACTCACGAAGTCTGCGGTGCACTAAAACCCGGCGACGTAGTTTTATTGGAGAACCTGAGGTTTTATCCCGAAGAGGAAAAAGGCGATAAAAAATTTGCCAAAGAATTGGCTTCACTGGGAGATATTTACATCAACGATGCTTTTGCTACTGCCCATCGCAAGCATGCATCCACTGCCACCATTGCCGAATTCTTTCCTAACGACAAGTATTTCGGTATTTTACTGGCAAAAGAACTTCGTAATCTTAACCGTATATTGTTCGAAGCCAAGGCTCCTTTTACTGCCATTATAGGCGGTGCCAAAGTTTCGACCAAGATCTCGATTATCAAAAATTTAATCAACAAGGTGGACAACCTCATCATAGGCGGTGGTATGGCCTTCACCTTTATCAAAGCCCTGGGGGGCGAAGTGGGAGGTTCTTTGGTGGAGAACGACCGCATAGATGATGTGAAAGAGATGGTGCAGGAAATGATGCTGAAGGGCGTGAACCTTTTTATACCTACTGACGCCATTATCGCCGATGGTTTTTCGGATGAGGCTAATTTTAAAGAAAGTCAGGCCGATAATATAAAGGGCGACTGGATGGGACTGGATATTGGACGCAAAACCTGCCGCAGGTTTGCCGAGATCATTAACAAATCGGAAACTATTTTGTGGAACGGGCCCATGGGTGTGTTTGAGTTGCCCAATTTCAAACAGGGTACCAAGGCCGTGGCCATTTCGGTAGCCAGCGCCACCATCAGCGGATCGTTTTCGCTGGTAGGAGGGGGCGACTCGGTGGCTGCCATCAACCAATATAACCTGGGCGACCAGATCAGCTATGTTTCGACAGGCGGCGGCGCCATGCTGGAATATATCGAAGGCAAGGAGTTGCCGGGTGTGACCGCTATCATGAGCGACAAGTAGAGGAAGTGCCTAAAGTGCACTTAAGTGCGCTTAAGTGCCTTAAGTACTTGAAGAAAAAATAAAAGGCCTGCATGGAATTGCGGGCCTTTTTTATTTATTTACATGAGTGACTTCGTTGCGGTCGCATTATCGGGCTATCACAAAGCGGCCCCAGCCTCGTTTTTTGGCTTCCAGATCGGTGAGTTTGTAGATATAGGTGTCGGGGGCATAGGGTTTGGCATCGAAAAATACTTTTTCGCCGGTGATTCCTTCCTGAATATAAACCATTTTCGAGCGTATATCATAGACCTTCAATTGGAAGGAATGCCCAAGCGGATTTTCGAAATCTATGGTAAAATGATCGTCGCCGGGATTGGGATAAACATTGGTGCGCAGGGTCTTGAAACGTATTTCGGACATGCCTTCCACAAAATCAGAAAAATTTATGTTATTAAACATTAATCCTCCCAGATTATCGAAGGTACTGTCGCTGATAAAGGTGAAGCGGAAGAGTACCGTATCGCCCATGTTGAGATTGAAGGTGGAACCCAGATCAAAAAATGTTCCCCAGAACGACCTGCATATTTTAGACCTGCCTGTTAATATTGGTTTGGGATTCCATTTAAAATTGTTTGCATAATTGGTATCGTTGAGCATGTCTATCCATGTGAGGCCATGGTCGGGAGAAAACTCTATTTTACCATAATCTTTCAAGGAATCCGATTGTACATAATAATACCCTGCAAAGTTGCGTCCATCATAATAAACACCGGGCGTAACAGAAGTTTTGATGATGAAAGAGGAAGTATCATTTTTCGGATAGGGCTGTGTGGTATCTGTGACAATAACTTTGGTAGTGCATATGGTGCTATCCATTACAGACTTGTTGGCATAACCAATTTGCCATATATTGTTAGGATTGGAAGTGGTATCGATAGACAATCTGTCCATACATTGCGAATCATCGAAATTGATAGTAAGCCACACATCCCAGCATTGGGCGCGGGAGGCAAGTGTTGTGGCGATTAGCAGGAAAAACAGGAATAAAATCTTTTTCATAAGACATATTTATTTCAAGGGGTAAATATAAAACACTTTTTCTTCAAAAAGGTTGCCTGACATATCATATTAATGTAGTTAACCATTTCTTTCAATCAAAAACGACTAAGTTTTCTCAAAAATCGCATAGTCTTAAATTTGATTATTTATTTTCGAGTTTAGTTTATATTCTAGGGAGCGAACAGAACAAGGGATCATGGCGTTTTTCAGAGAAGACTTTGTTTCACCAGCAGCTAAATTAAATTCGGAAAATAATTCAATTCCGAAAACGGTATTGAGTTACATCCAATAAAAGCAATAGTCTCAAAATATAAAAATCTTTCTGATGATTTGAGGGCATAATATAATGATAATCCATAATCATTACTTAACCAACAACCTCTTTTTTCTGATTAAATTTCCCTAATAAACCTTAATTTTGTTTCCCAGCGGTAAGTAAGGCCGCCATTTATCTACTAACACTTTTAAAATTATGGCTCTAGAGACATCAAAAATATTCGGGAAAGAGTTGCTTCTTGTGGGAGCATTGATGCTACTACTAGCTGTGTTTTTCATTTTTCTGGCACTGGCTTCCGAAGGAGTTTATGGTGGGGCCGATACTTACTTACATTATTCCATTGCTCATTATGCTTTTAAGCACCCCCACCTTTTTGTTGATCATTGGGGAAAACCATTATTTACAGCCCTTGCTTCGCCGTTCGCGCAGATGGGTTTTGTTGGATTGCAAGTATTTAATATCATTATCAGCCTTTTAAGCGCCTTACTATCGTATAAGGTTTGTAAACTACTAAAACTACAATATGCATGGCTTAGCATTATTTTGATTTTGTTTGCACCGGTTTATTTTATTTTGGTCTTTACCGGATTGACTGAAACGTTATTCGGTTTTGTATTGATATTAGGTGTTTACCTTTTTTTTCGAAAAAAATATTTTCTGGCAGCCTTGGTAATATCGTTTTTGCCCTTTGCCCGGACCGAAGGTTTTATTATTTTGCCATTGTTTGCTCTTGCTCTGGTCTCTGAAAAAAAATGGCTCCCAATCCTTCTGTTGCCTGCCGGATTTGCGTTCTACAGTCTCGTTGGTTATTTCCATTATCATGATTTTTTATGGTTTTTCACCCAAAATCCTTACACAGGCGCCGTAGATATATATGGTAGAGGTAGCCTTTGGCATTTTGTGGTTTCATGCCCTGAGATCTTTGGAGTCGGAGCTACCTTATTGATCTTGTGTGGAATCATAGGTTTTATTTCCCCCTTTATCTCTCAAAAGAAATCTGGGCATTTGCCTGTTACCGAAGTTTTATTGGTTCTACTACCAGCATCCTTATATTTTGCTGCCCATTCGTATTTATGGTGGAAAGGCCTCAACGGATCGCTGGGTTTGATACGAGTCATAGCTGGAATCATTCCTTTGACAGGAATCATTGGTCTGAAAGGGGCCAACCTTTTTTTGCCATTCATTCAAAAACAAACGAAAACGTTTATACTTATTGGGGTTTTTCTGTTTGGTTTTATCATTTATGAGCCATTCAGGTTATATTCGCTTCCATTCCCTAACGGCCCCGAAGAGAAAGTCCTTGACGAAGCAGCCCGTTGGATAGAAAAAGAGAAATTGGATCAGCATAAGATGTATAGTGTAAATTCTTATTTGTTTTTCAAACTCAATTGTGATCCCTATGATAATAACAAGGTTTCCATGAGCTTTCCACCACAAGAACAAATTTCCAACTATGTTTTGCCCGGCGAATTGGTGATTTGGGATGCGCATTTTGGTCCTAATGAAGGCCGTATCGATTTGAATAGCTTATTGAATAACAAGTATTTTCTGTTAAGAGCTATTTTCTTGCCTGATCAAAGTTTTGTAACAATGGGGGGGAGGCCTTACGAAGTATATGTCTTTCAGCGAACCACTGATACTAGCCACGCTGAAAATGTCAGCATTTTAGGAAGTTTGAGAGAAAATTATTATACCAAGAAACAGGTATACTTAAACACTTTCGACAATACTCGTTTCTTTGTGGGTGATCGTATGAACAACAGCTGTTTTCAGATAAAAAGTGATATTGAGTTTTCGCCTGGCATGGATACTCTTTTAAAAAAGTGTAACACTGACAACAATCTTAATTTTGAGGTGTGTGTCGATATATTTCCAATAAAAAAAGATCTTCAGCCAAGTATTGATTTGGTATCGTCTGTCACCTCGCCTGCAAAAACCTACGCCTATAATAGTTTTACTATCCATCTTGATAAGCTTCCACAAAATCAATGGAGTACTGTACAATTAAAATTTATATTGCCTGAAATTAACGATGATAAGGCAATTTTTAAGGCTTATATTTGGAACAATAACAAGGCAGAAGTTTGTATTGACAATTTGAAAGTTAGCGTTATAGAGAAAAATAATTAAAGTGCGGAAGTTGTATCCTTTGCATGCAATTTCTCATACTCCTGCTTGATTTTGGGAATAGTCAGCGGGGCAATGGCACTCACCGGTTTATAAAGTAATGATTTGTTTTTGGCTTCAGGGGTGATCAGTTTTTCCTTAAAGTCGAATTTGTTGATTACATAAAACACCAGACTCAGAAGGAACATCACTTTCAGCACGGAAAAAACAGCGCCCAAAAGTTTATTGATAATTCCCAAAGCGGTCAGGTCTATTACCTTTTCAATAGCCTTGGCGATGATTCGCATGAGAATCAATACAGCAATAAATATCAGCACAAAGGCCACAGCCGAAGTATAATTGGCATTCAGCCCTAAGTGTTTAATGAGCATTCCCGAAACAAAATCAGAAAGATAGATTCCGGCAAATATCCCCAAAAAAAGAGCGACCAGCGAGGCAACTTCAATGATCAATCCGTTCTTCAGACCCTTAAAGACAAAGAATGCCACGGGGATGAGGATGAGGATGTCCAAAAAATTCATGTGCCAGGGTTTACAGTGGTCCTTTTTTCAATCTACGGGTTAGTTCTGTCGCATAAACAAAACTATTGAGTTCCTCATTATCGGTGCGGAGTATCTCATGTTTATCGCCCACCCACCAGAGTTTTCCGCTGTAGATAAAAGCGATCTTATCGCCAATCTCTATCACTGAATTCATATCGTGGGTATTGATGATGGTGGTCATTCCGTATTCCTGTGTGATCTCGCTGATGAGGTTGTCAATGACAATAGATGTCTTAGGGTCCAACCCCGAATTGGGTTCGTCGCAGAATAGATACCGGGGGTTCATAGAAATAGCCCGGGCTATAGCCACCCTTTTTTTCATACCGCCGCTGAGTTCGGCCGGGTAAAGTTTATTAACATTATCAAGGTTCACTCTTTTCAGGCAGAAGTTAACCCTGTCCAGTCTTTCAGCAAAGGATTGTTTGGTGAACATGGTTATTGGGAACATGACATTTTCTTCCACGGTAAGCGAATCGAACAAGGCCCCTCCCTGAAACATCATACCCATTTCCTGACGAATGGTCTTCTTTTCGTAGAAGTCCATTTTATTAAAGAGCCTGTTGTCGAAAAGTATCTCGCCTTCGTCAATCTCGAGTAAACCAACGATACACTTCATCAGAACTGTTTTCCCGGAACCGCTGGGGCCAATAATAAGGTTGGTCTTTCCGCGTTCAAACACCATATTGATGTCCTTAATGACCTCTTTGTTCTCAAACCTTTTCGATATGTGCTTGGTCTCTATCATCCTAACATCAATTGCGTAATGATAAGGTTAAACAAAATGATCAGAATACTGCTCATAACAACGGCCTTGGTGCTTGCTTTACCCACTTCCAAAGCTCCGCCGTCGGTAATATAGCCATAATACCCCGAAACTGTGGTGATGAGGAAGGCAAATACAATAGTCTTTACAGCAGAATAGAAGATTTCGTAAGGAATAAAATCAAGTGTAATTCCTTGATAATAGGCCGTAGTGGTAACCACATGCATCCAAATGGCCGCAAGCCACCCTCCGAAGATACCAAGAAACATACTAATGAGTACTAAAACCGGAAATATCATTAAGGCAGCCACTACCTTGGGAAGTATAAGATAATTGGCAGGATTGATTCCCATAATTTCAAGGGCATCTATTTGTTCGGTAACCCTCATAGTCCCAATCTCGGAAGCAATACGTGAGCCTACTTTCCCGGCCAAGATAAGACTAATGATAGTAGGGGAGAATTCCAATATGATTGATTCACGGGTAGTAAATCCAACGGTATAGTCAGGTATCCAGGCACTGGTAATATTATGACCTGTCTGAATGGCCACTACCATCCCCATGAATACAGAAATAATTGCGACTATCCCTAAGGATTCCAGACCCAGATTGTTGATCTCCTGCGCGATCTGTTTTCGAAAAACAGACCCCTTCTCATGCCGGGTAAAGACCTTAAACATCAGATCAACATACTCACCTATAGGGAACAATACCTTTTTCAAGAAATCAGATTTTGTGCGAATTTAAACATTTTTTTCTTGAAATAGGAAAAATACCCCATCATGCTTGACTTATGTTGAATTATACATTCTGCTTACAAATATCAGCAGAGAAATTACAGAAGCTGACAATAAGATTTCAGAAATATCGTTAGATTTGTATAAAATTTAGAAATGATCCGGTCGAGACGATTTTTTTTAAAACTGGTTGTAGTGAGTCTGACTTGCGTTTTGTTTGTTGCTTGCAACACCTCACGAAGGCATAAATGTAAGGATTGTCCAAAATTCTCTTTCGTAAAAACTGTAAAAACTAAAAACTTATCCTAAAAATGAAGAAACTGAAAATAGCTGCGTTATTGCTGATTATAACTGTAGTTTTTGCTTGTGGAACAAAAAAAGGCCGTTACGAAAAGTGTTCACATTTCAGTCAGAAAGCGATGAAAACGGAACAGCTTCATGCCAGTATTTAATGATGTTCTGAGACCTTTCATTCCTGAGGCTTCTTTTTCAATTGTTTCTAAATGGGTACAAATGTACCCCCTCCAGATAAGAATATCTGCAGCACGCGTTTCCAAACTTGGCGATTACCGTTCGCCTCATGGGACTAACAAATTTCATAAGATCAGCGTCAACCGCTCCCTGAATAAATACTCCTTTCTCATTACCTTTACCCATGAATTTGCCCACCTATTATGTTACGAAAAACATAAGAACCGTGTGGCGCCTCACGGAAAACAATGGAAACAGATCTATAAGGAGCTGCTTTTTGAACTATTGGAATCCAGTATTTTTCCTCCGGAAATTGAGTTTGAGTTGACTAAATCTATCGTAGGTACCGTTTATGCTTCTTCCTCTTCTGAAAAAGAACTACAGAAGGCCCTATTGATTCATAATACGCATGAAGAAAAGGGTGTTTTGCTCGAAGAACTGCCTGATAATTCAAAATTCAAAATTCATAACGACCGCATTTTTCAAAAAGGAAATAAGATTCGTACTCGATATAAATGTTACTGTTTGACAAACAAACGCTGGTATTATGTGAGCCCGATTGCCCGTGTTATTCCTTTGGCAGACTGATATTAAATTCTCTACTTACTTTTTATTGTTATTTTTAATACTTTTGCAAAAAATTGTGAACCAAAGATCAAAAGATGAATAATAATTTTTGTGTGATAATGGCCGGTGGCATTGGATCGCGTTTTTGGCCGATGAGCCGGACCTCCCAACCCAAACAATTTCTTGATATCTTAGGAACCGGTGAAACTTTATTGCAGCAAACCTTCCGCAGGTTCGAACGCGTTATTCCCCGCGAAAACATTCTAATTGTTACCAACGAATCCTATTGTGCCCTGGTCCTCGAGCAATTGCCCTTTTTGAACGACAACCAAATCATTGCCGAACCAACGCGTCGTAATACAGCCCCTTGTGTAGCTTATGCCTGTTATAAAATAAAGGAAATATGTCCCGATGCTAATATCGTAGTAGCTCCTTCTGATCATATCATCCTTAAAGAAGAGGTCTTTTCAAATGTGATTGAATCTTCCCTGAAGGCTGTTTCTGAAAACGATTGGCTGGTTACTTTAGGTATCACTCCCAGCCGCCCCGATACAGGATATGGTTATATACAGATTATTGATAAAGAAACGTCTGCAGAAGATGACCGTATTAAAAAGGTAAAGACTTTCACCGAAAAACCTTCGCTCGACATGGCGGTTCAGTTTCTCGAAAGTGGAGACTTTTTCTGGAATGCCGGTATCTTTATCTGGTCATTGAAAAGCATACTCTCTGCTTTTGAACAATTTTTACCCGAAATGACTGAGGCTTTCCGCAAAGGTGAAGGTTTATATAATACCTCTGCAGAAACAGAATTTATAAAAGCTACTTATTCCACCTGCAAAAGCATTTCCATCGACTACGGTGTTATGGAAAAAGCCGACAATGTTTATGTCTTGTGCTCCGATTTCGGATGGTCCGATCTGGGAACCTGGGGTTCGCTTTACGAAAACCGTCAGAAGAACGAGCAGGGAAATGCCATTATTGGCAAGAATGTGATCATGTATGACAGCCACAACTGTATTGTGAATATGCCTAAAGATAAGCTGGTGGTTCTCCAGGGACTGGAAGACTATATCGTTGTCGAATCAGGCCACGTTTTGCTGGTATGCAAAAAGCAGGACGAACAACAGATCCGTCAATTTGTGAATGACGTAAAAATAGAAAAAGGCGAACATTTCGTTTAGAAAAATACTTCCAACAAAAAAGGGGCTGAAATTTCAGCCCCTTTTTTATTTGTGTATCTTAGAGTATTGGTGTCTTTGTCGCAGGAAAAACGTCAACCAAATTCCGCGTCAATCTGCGAAATCTGCGGGAAAATCTACTTGTGCACTTTCTTAATAAAGTCTTCCACTTCCCTGACACCACCCTGGTATATCAGGTAGCCATTGTAAGGTTCGCGGGGAGTGATATCATCATTGATAGGTGTCAGCATGATATCCTTAACTTTCTCCAGATCGTTGGTTTGTCCTAAGGCCCAGCCCAGTTTAATGTAAGCCACTTCGGGAAGCATATTTTCGCAGGGAATGATTCCTTTCGCCATCAGGTCGCGGCCGGTATCATAAACAAACATGTGTACATAACCCCATAAGGTCTGAACCGTCATGTAAATAGCTACGCCTTTTTTCACGGCGCGTTCGATGGCGGGGTAAATGGGTTTGTTCACGTGTCCCAAACCGGTGCCAATGATGATGATGCCTTTGTAACCATTATCCACCATAGCGTCTATCATATCAGGCTGCATATTGGTGTAATAATAAAGCATACCCACTTTTTCTTCGAATACCGGGGTTATCTTAACATCGCGGTCTTTTCGTCTGTGGTTGTAAATAGGTTTCTGAGGAACCACTCCATTGCGGGTAACGGTTGCTACAGGAATATCACCAATGGTTCTGAAAGTCGAGCGGTAGGACGAGTGCATTTTTCTTACGCGGGTACCTCTATGCAGGAATCCATATTCATCCGAAGTAGGTCCGAACATGCAAACCATAACTTCAGCTATATCTCCGTGAGCAGCAGCCGTAGCAGCATGCATAAGATTTAAAGCGGCATCCGAACTCGGGCGGTCCGACGAACGTTGCGAACCCACCAAGATGATGGGAACGGGAGGATTCTGCACCATAAAGGTCA
>CAZNRQ010000037.1:0-14333 GCA_964574845.1 uncultured Bacteroidales bacterium | reverse complement strand
AAATCAGGCAACCTATTACTGATAGAAAAAAAACCATGAAAAAATCAATATTTATTGTCGCGTTCATCATAGTCATGATTTCAACAAGCCTGAACGCTCAAAAACTGGAAAATCTTACTTGCGGAGGTGCCTTACTTAGCAAATCTTCGCCAGCCTCGGATACTATACGCATGATTCCAAAAGATTCGGTGGTCAGAATCTTATCGGAACCCAATACCGAAGGTTACATTTTGGTTCGCTACGAAGGAAATGAAGGCTTTATTCAAAAAGATATTTTAACCGTGACCACCTTACCTATCGACCTTTGTAAATATAGGCTTAACCAAAGGGATGAGAAAGGAAAAAAAGACAGCTTGTGGATAGATTACCTAGATGAAAACTGGAAAGTTGTTAAGAATTCCACTAAGGCTAAGTATTACAGGTACGAGTTTTATTTTCATGGAAGGGCTGTAATGGGAGAACATTATTTTAAAAAGAACTGGACTCTTCATTGCATAGGAGATTCCACTTTAAAGAATAATAATCCAGTTGCTTTAAATGGAGAGTATAAATGGCATTCCCGAAAAGGATTTTTTCTTGATTGTTACTATATGCACGGTCAACGTATCTGGTATATCGTTAATTATCCCAAAAGAGCCGATACGAAAAGAACAAGATATGCTTTTGTCCGATCACTTGATTTTAGAAATAAATACAAAGGCGAACCCTTTACAGCCACCGAGCAAATATTCTTTAATAATGGACATGCACGAAAATATTTCCTTAGGTTTGACACTGTTACCTGGTCTTATAACGAAGGAGTGTTTTTTTGATAGCTTCCGCAAATTCCTCGTTTCTTCATCATTCAAAATCATTTAATCAAATAAATCAACCGTCCAGACAATAAAAAAAGCCCCCATCCGCATGAGGGCTTTTTTTCAAAATATTCACCGGGTGAATTTCTATGTTTCTACACCAGGCTGAACGAAACCGGCTGGCTGCAGGGCGATTCGCCATCAACGGCAGTTAAATAGCAAAAACGCATCCAATAGAGTTTTCGGGCTTCGAGTCCGGAGAAAGGAATTTTGCTTTTGGTCGACATTTTATGCATTGCCCATAAGGATGTGTTGCCCGGTTCAGGCAAAGGATCAGCAGCAATTTCGACCAGGTAGGTGACTGCATCCGGGATGGCTTCGATAACAATAGTAACTGAGCCCAGTTGTGTGCCCTGAACCGCTTTGATGTCGGGTTTGGGTTGATAAACGGGTAGTTTCACCATCCAGTAGCCGCTCGATTCGAGCATTGACACATTTCCATTGGCCGTATTGTTCACATAATCGCCGTCCACTTTAATACTACGACAAATTTTAGCCTGAAGTATATTGGCCTCGGAAGTGGCAGCATGATTGCCTTTTTTCGAAAGGTTTAATTTTTCGTTCCAGTCTTTTTTCTGTAGTACTATGTCGGCTATAGGTACCGTAGGGGTGGGAAAACTGGCATTGCCGGTCATGCTTAGAATCATTTCTACCAGAAATTCTTCTAATTCGGCCTGAGTTAATTCCTCATAATTTGTTCTAACTTTTCTAATCATAATAATTGGTTTTTTAAGGTTTATACTAGGTTAAAGTTGAAATTTATTTTTTTTATGTAAAACAGTTTTTTTTAAATTGATTTCCGTTTGTTCCAAAATGAATTGTGATTCCCATGAATCGGATTTCTTTTATCATGAAAAAGGTTTCTTTTATTCCGAAAGATGTTTCTTTTGTCTCGAAAGAAATCTATCTTAAACCGAAAGAATTTTCTTTTGCCTTAAAAGAGATTGATCTTATGGCGAAAGAGTTCACTTTTACTTTGAAAGAGGACTCTTTTGTCTCGTGAGAGATTGATCTCAAACCGAAAGAGGTCTCTTTCGTCTTGAAAGAGGTCTCTTTTACCTCGAAAGAGATCTCTTTTGCCTTTTCAACAATCTATCTTATACAATAAGTGGCAGTTACATTTTCTATAAAAGAGACCCCCTGCTCGTCGGGAATCAATTTTTCAAAGAACGCAAATGCTTTTCATCCTGACCCGGTCATGCTTCAGCTAACTAACTGATCTTATTACTAAATATACGCCGGAAAGTACAAAGGTCTGTATTTTTATAATCACAGATTCTCGATTAATCTTAAAAAAATACCGATTGGCGAATTGCCCATATATTTGTGTCTAATCCTTTGGATTTCAGATAAGCTCTATACCTACATTTAAATTCGATTTTATTTGCTTTTGTCACAATAGCCAACATTCCATTCGACATCAGCAGACGGAGTTTTTCGCCGTCGGGTTTCACCTGAATTATATAATCAAAACCCACAATAAACCCGTTTTTGGTTTCCATCATCACATCTTCGTCCAACCATTTTTCCAGTTTATCCATAGCATCGTCGCAATACAACGAATCCATCTGATGCCTGTCGGCCCGGGTGAGGCCACCAAATTTATAAATCATGATTACAACAACCTGTTTCCTGATAATAGCTTTTGCCTGGGGAGTGAGGCGTGGGCGATATTTTTTGGTGCCCTCCTTTGTTTTGTCATTATCTGAATTTTTCATGTAATTGATTTTTTCACATGAAAATTATAAAAAATTCAAATCAGGTAATTAATAATTGTACATTTGATGGGTAAAAAAAACACCCCACGAAAAACTTCCTCCATGGCAATAGATGAAAAACAAATAAAAAAACTGGCTCAGGAAAAAATCAAGCAGGGTCTTACCAAGCAAGCCATTTATGAGGAACTGCATGAGGAATTTCATGGAGGACAAAAAATTGCCAATATCATTCAGTCTCTGCCTTCTGCTCAGGCTTCGCAACGCTATAAAGCCTGGCATATGCTTTTTCTGGTGCTGCTTTGCGTATCGGTAGGCCTGCAAATGTTATCGATCAACTTTGCCGGTATTTTATGGACGGTGCCTATGATAGTCTTTGCAGCCATGCACAAATCACGCTTTTATGGCTGGGCCTGCATTCCGGGAATCTACGGACTGCTGCTTGCGGCGGTGGTTATCGCACAGATCCATTCCAGCCGCCACCCTTTGACCACGGTTTTGTTTGTGATACTGGGGATAAGTATTTTTCTGGTTTCGGGTTTCATCACCTTTCTGGGATTTTTTCTTCGCAGCAAACTCACCCCCAGTTATATAGAATCCAAAGAGATGTACGAGAACCGCGAAGGACATACCCGCCTCAGGCTGGTTTTTACTTTCAGGGATTAAGTGAAATCACAAAATAACCATTGTATGAAGAACCTCCGCACCACCCTCCTCCTCACCCTATTAGGCTCAATAATTATTTTGTTTGGCTGCAAAAAAACCTGGCCTAAGGTTGATTTTGTTCCGTCCGAAATAGTCGTAAAATACAAGATAACACTCGCGCATGATACCATCAAAGAAATAGCAACCTATCATAATGCAGAACTTTATTCGACCAAACAGTACTTTTTTTATGACAGCGTTGATGAAATAATTTATAAAAACGGCAATGGGATTACTACCCGGAAAACAATTTTGCAAATTGGCAGCAATGGATATGCGCAATCTTCTGTCGATTCTTCTTTTAATGACAACGGGAACTTCTCTGGCATTTCTGCTTCTACTTTCGAATATCAGGATGGTTTCCTAACCAAATATATCATTGATACAGGTAGAATTATTTGCACTTACGCATTAGCCAACGAGAACTTTGAATCATCGAATGTTGCCTATATTAACTGGCCATCGGGTTGCACGGACTACTACAGTTATAGCTCTTCTCTGACAACCATAGACGTTATTAACTTCAAAAATAAGATATTTGGGAAGCCGTCAAGAAATTTAAGAGAACATGCCGGGTGGCAAAATGGATGTCCCTGCGGGCCTTCCAGTAATCCGGCTTCTTCAGATTTTACCTACGAATTTAATGACAATGGCTGGGTAACTAAAATTCAGGAATACTATACGCCCTGTTACCATAGCGACACTAAAAACCTTACAGGAACAATTAACACCATCCTTATTGAATATTATTAATTAGTAAAGTAATGGTATTTATAAAAAATCTCGCCACAACTTTTATTTTCGCCTTACTTGCCATAGTATTATTGGCAGACATAGGAAATTGTTATGGACAGGATAGTACCGCTCATAAAGCCATTTCCTTCCCCCTTCAACGAAACATATTGATAGTGGAAAGCACCCGAACCAACGCATGGTTTCCGCCCCAGCCCGGATATTTCAAGGTAAGATATAAAGTAAAGGTGGTGAGTGGCGATAGTGGTACCATTGACAAGGGGCACATACAGTTTATCTCTGATTCGTCTCTATTCCTCAACGGAAAGGAGATCAAACTTTCGGATATCTATAGTATAAAAAAGGTCAGGGGGCAAACCCTGTCGGCCATAGGAGGTTCGCTAACCGGAATAGGAGTTATACTCAGCATAACATTTGGGACACTGACGAACCGGGCGCACGAAAACTACTCCGATCATTCCTGGGAAGGGGCATTTTTAGGAACAGTGGCCGGCACACTGATAACGGGAGTATTCACTCTGGTAGGAATCATACAGGCGGCCTCTGCTCACCGCTACTATATGAATGATGGCTGGAAATTCGATGTAAAACCCGATGTTTTTGTTCAGGGCGGCATGATGAAGTTTCCCAGTAAATCCGACACCGTAAAAGGAAATCAATTGTTTCTGCCCGGCAACAACATGAATATGCCCAACCCTTTCCCCAAAAAGAAAAAGAAAGTGGAGGATAAATAAACGCTCATGGCCGTTGGCTTCAGCCAACGGAAACGGATCCCCCGCCTACCCGAACAAATACTGAAACAACTCCTCCACCTTGCGTATAGGAACTATCTTGATGCCGTAGTTTTTGGGATTCAGGCTTAATGAATTGTATTTGGAAATTATGATCTCTTCGAAGCCCAGTTTCTCGGCTTCGGAGATGCGCTGCTCAATGCGGTTGACCGAGCGTATCTCGCCCGAAAGACCCACTTCGGCAGCGAAACAGCTTTTCATGTTCACAGGAATATCTTCGTTGGACGAAAGCACCGAGGCCAGCACGGCCAGGTCGATGGCGGGATCGTCCACCCGTATGCCCCCGGCAATATTGAGAAACACATCTTTGCTTCCCAACCGGAAACCGCAACGTTTTTCCAGCACAGCCAGTAGCATATTCATACGTCGGAGGTCGAAACCCGTAGCCGAACGCTGTGGATTGCCATAAGCCGCACTGCTTACAATGGATTGCACTTCTATCAGCAGGGGCCTCAGTCCTTCGATGGTAGAAGAAACGGCAATGCCGCTCAGGTTCTCGTCTCTTTGCGACAGCAGAACTTCCGAAGGATTGGACACTTCGCGCAGTCCGCTGTTTTGCATCTCGTAAATGCCCAGTTCGGAGGTTGAGCCGAAACGGTTCTTCACCGAGCGCAGTATGCGGTACATATAATGGCGGTCGCCTTCAAACTGCAGTACCGTGTCCACCATATGCTCCAATATCTTGGGGCCGGCAATGGTGCCGTCTTTGGTGATATGTCCTATAAGGAAAACTGGGGTAGCTGTGAGTTTGGAGAACTTCTGGAATTCGGAGGCACACTCCCTGATCTGCGATATGCTGCCTGCCGAAGATTCTATAAGTTGGGTTTGCAGGGTCTGAATGGAGTCAATCACCACAATGCCCGGCTGTATCTGCTCTATATGCTGAAATATCTGTTGGGTGTTGGTTTCGTTTAGTATGTAGCAGCTTTCGCTGTTGATACCAATGCGCTCGCTTCGCATCTTGATCTGTTGTTCGCTTTCCTCGCCCGTGATGTACAACACCGTAATGTTCTTAAGGCTCAGGGCCACCTGCAGCATCAGGGTCGATTTGCCAATGCCGGGCTCTCCTCCTATCAGGATAAGGGAGCCGGGAACTATACCTCCGCCCAATACACGGTTGAGTTCGTTGTTACCCGAATCAATGCGTTTGGAGTTATCAATATCTATCTCGCTGATGAGTTTGGGTTGCGATTGCAGGCCCGGTTTCAGCCGGCTGCTGCCTGGCGAAGATTCGCGGGTGACCACCTCTTCCACATAAGTGTTCCACTCTCCGCAGGCAGGGCAATGCCCTATCCATTTCGACGACTGTGCGCCGCAATTCTGACAAAAGAAAACCGTTTTGATTTTGGCCATAAAACCCGAAAAGGGGGGACAACTACATTTTTACAAATTCTTTCTGAACCAATCCCCCATCCGTATAGTTAAGAATCATCACATCCTTTTTCAGCTTTGTGATGTCCCAGTCGCGGCAATAGTCGTTAGCAGGCGTTGAATCGGAAGGTACAACGGCCATTTTCTTATAGGATTTAACGGAATAGCGCAACACGTATTTGGGAAGACTATCGGTGATACCATTGGCATCTATCCATATCTTCAGCTTGCCGTCGGAGATGAACTGCCATTTTTCCACGCGTGTAGTATCGTTGATATTGGCCACGTCTATCCATTTCCAGGTTCCCAAAAGTTTGTTTTCGGTACCCGATTTGGTGCAGGCAAAAAGTGAAACCATGGCTATTGCCAATATGGCATATCTGAAGTAGTACCTGAATGTCTTCATAAGGTTGATTTAATGTACAAATATAAAAAAAATGTTCAGGCTTTGCGCTATTTGCTGCCTTTTATTTTATTCTCGATGAGGCTGGTCGAATAGCCTTCCACCAGTTCAATGGTTTCCACCCTGCCTCCGTTGGCCAGCACCACATCGGCACCTACAATGGTTTCTACAGAATAATCCTTTCCCTTGACCAGTACGTCCGGTCTGATGAACTTAATAAGGTCCAGAGGAGTGTCTTCGTCAAATATTACGACAGCAGACACAAACGAAAGAGAGGCCAAAACGCCGGCACGCGAACGAACATCGCAAATGGGTCGTCCTTCCCCTTTCAGGCGGCTCACCGAAGCATCGCTGTTGAGGCCCACTACCAGTATTTGGCCCAGGTCGGATGATTTCGACAAATATTCCACGTGCCCCAGATGCATGATGTCGAAACATCCATTGGTAAACACTTTGGTAAAATTCTTAAAACGATAATAATTCAGCGTTTTTTCGAAATCCGAAACAGAAAGGAATATCTTTCTATGTATGCTCTCCAGTTGCGACATTGGGTTTGGGATTTAAAACAGGTAACAATATCAGCGAAACAATGCCCGCGAGAATAATAATAAATGTTTGCGAACCCCAGATAAGCCATCCGAGAGCAAATCCAACTATACTCGTAATACCATACAGTGTCAGGGTTTCAGCAATGATAACGGGATATATTCCTATTCCTCCCTGAACCACCATAATACCAATGGTACCCATAACCAGAACAGACAATACGGCATCCAGACCCGGATCGCTGGTTTCGACTATGCTAAAGAAACAGACATAGCTCATCAGATAGTACATGGTCCAGATCAGTACAGTATACATTAAGAATTTCAGAGGATTCTTGACCTTACCCAGCGATTTCAATCCATCCCAGAAACCCAGCAGCACATTGATGATTTTCACATAGAGTTTGAATTTCATCAGCCTTTTGTGAAATATCAGTAGGAAGATAATTCCAAGAACAGTCAAAGCTATAAATCCATATAGCAGATAACCCTTGCCTATAAAAGCAAATTTGTCGGCCATAGGCTCGTACACATGTGTATGCACATAACCTGAGATCTTATTGTATTGTATCAACAAATTAACAAAGAACAACAACAGAAAAGTAAGCAGGTCGAAAGCACGTTCGCCTATAACGGTGCCAAAAGATTTCTCAAAAGGTATTTTTTCGTATTTGGCAAGAATGGTGCATCTCGACACTTCCCCCAGACGCGGAATGGCCAGATTGGCAAAATATCCTATCATCAGACTCAGAAAAGTATTCTTGAATCGGGGCTTATAACCAATGGTATGTATGAGCATCTCCCAGCGCAGTGTACGAAACACGTGACTGAGTAGTCCAATAAAAAAACTCAGGATCAGCCACCAGTAATTGGCCAGTGATAAGGAATCAAGTATTTGTTTTTTTTGCTGAGGAGTAAGATCTTTCAAAAAGATCCAGATAAAGAAAAAACCAATCGCTAAAAAAAGAATGAGTTTTAGAGCAGTAAAGATGTTTTTTTTCAATGCTGCTATTTTAGTTTGTTGCTTTCCGAATCCGGGAAAATGATCCAGGGTGAAAAGGTTTTTGCTTCTTCAAAATCCATACTGGCATAGGAAACTATTATGATCAGGTCGCCCACTGCTACCTTTCGGGCAGCGGCTCCGTTGATGCCAATGGTGCCTTTTCCGCGGGGTCCTTTTATAACATAGGTGTTGAATCGCTCCCCGTTGTTGATATCGTAAATATGCACCCTCTCGTTTTCGATAAGGTTGGCGGCATCCATAAGATCCTCGTCAATAGTGATACTACCGATATAATTCAGCTCCGAATGGGTAACTTTTGCCCTGTGAATTTTCGACTTTAAAACTTCTATGTTCATGCGGCTGCAAAGTTACAAAATAATTTTCATGTTGTCAATTAAACGGATATTTCCCAAGAAAACAGCCACAAAGGCTCTGGGATTTTTGGATTCGTTCAGACTTTTGATAGGTTGCAATGTGATTTCTTCGGCTATCTCGAAATAATCGAGTCTGAATTCCGGAAATTTCGACATTTCACTTACAAAGAACGCCTTGATCTCTGTCACGTTTTTGCCTTTCATTTCCTGTGTACATATCTTCAAGGTACGATATATACTGGGAGCCAGTGCTCTTTCCTCTTCTGTAAGCCTCATATTGCGCGAACTCATGGCCAGTCCGTCAGCCTCGCGAATGATGGGACAAGAAACTATTTCAATAAACATATGCTCAGATTTCACCATCTGCCTTATGATTTGCAGTTGCTGAAAATCTTTCTCTCCGAAATAAGCTTTGTCGGGCCTGACAATGTCGAACAAGCGTTTCACTACTATGGCTACTCCATTGAAATGACCTTCGCGAAAAGCTCCTTCCATCACCTTATCGAGCCTGCCGAAATCATACACATGCTTTGGAGGTTCGGGATACATTTCAGCCGCAGTAGGCATGAAAACTATATCGCAACCGGCATTTTTCAAGATTTCTTTATCTCTTTCAGATTGTATGGGATATTTTTCGAAGTCTTCCTTATTGTTGAACTGAATGGGATTTACAAAAATGCTGCAGATTACAATGTCGTTCTCCTGAGATGCTTTTTCAATAAGCGATATATGCCCCTGATGCAACGCCCCCATGGTCGGAACAAAGCCCAGAGTTAACGACTTTTCTTTCAGAGAAGCGAGGTGATTCTTAAGATCTATGATGCTGGAATATGCTTTCATTTAAAAATTTTGCAAATATACAAAAACTATAAAAAGGGCATCAAAATAGCCTTTTCAACAAAAAACCTCAATTTTTAAATCATTATTTGCTAAATTTTTAGTAATTTTGCAGTACGAAATCTCACCAAACTTAATAATATGCCAAAATATAAGGTTTTATTTGTAGCACAAGAAATTGTTCCCTACTTATGCGATAGTCATATGGGGCAAATAAGCCGTAACCTGCCGCAAGGTATTCAGGAAAAGTGTCGTGAAATCAGAACATTCATGCCCCGTTTCGGATGCATCAATGAAAGAAGAAATCAGCTTCACGAAGTGATTAGGCTTTCAGGAATGAACCTTATCATCGACGATAACGATCACCCCCTGATCATTAAAGTTGCCTCCATTCAATCGGCTCGCTTACAGGTTTATTTTATTGATAACGAAGATTATTTTGACCGTAAAGGAATCTTTGTAGATAAGAATGGCGAATTCTATGCCGATAATGATGAGCGTGCCATTTTTTACTCACGCGGTGTTATCGAAACGGTAAAAAAACTGGGATGGTCACCTGATATCATCCATTGCCATGGATGGTTTGCCAGCATGCTCCCCTTCTTTGTAAAGACTGCATTCAAAAACAACCCTTTGTTTGCTGATACAAAAATAGTTTGTTCTTTATACGACGACGAATTTAAACACACCTTTAGTGCTGACTTTGCAAAGAAATTTAAATTGGATGGTGTTTCTGAAAAAGATCTCAAACAATATAAAACGGCAAATTACGTTGGTATAATGAAAGGCGCTATCGATTTTTCAGATGCAATCATCGTGGGTTCTGAAAATGTGAATCCTGAATTGCTTGCCTATGCAAGACAATCTGACAAACCTATGCTGGATTTGCAGCCTATGGAGAGTTATATTGATGCATACAGCGATTTTTATGATGAATTGGTCGACGAACTGGTTGATGAAAGTGCTGTAAAATAAACTAAACTTGATTTCTTTTGAAACACAGTAATTTTTTCTCAGAAAATCTGATATGGATTTTCTTTGTTCTTGCTATCTTCACTGTTTCCTGTAACAAAAATGAAGAAATAGGCTCAAATATTCAGCCTTCTGAAAATCTGCTTGATGTTGTTTATCAAAACAGTATCCCTATTACAGCGCATACTATTACTGAGGATTCAGTTCGGACGGATGAAACCATTTTGAACATGATAGGCAGTTATTTTGACCCCATCTTTGGTTACACAACGGCAGGAATGTATACTCAGTTTCGACTTACCACGACTGCTGTTGATTTTGGGACAAATCCTGCTTGCGACTCTATTGTGCTTTCTTTAGCATATAATAGGGGGTTCTACGGAGATACCACATCGCATATGACCCTAAACGTGTACGAAATTGCAGATGATTTTGACATAGATAATAATTACTATTCTAATCAACGCTTAGGAACATATAAGAACAATCTGGCCAACTATGATTTTGTCCCAAATCTTAAGGACAGTGTGACTGTTGGTACCACAAAATATGCTCCTCATCTCAGAGTGAAACTTAAAAAATCACTGGGGGATAAAATAATAGGTGCGTCAGGAACTTCGGATCTGACGAACAACGATGTTTTTCTTAAGTTCTTTAAAGGCTTGTACATTTCGACCAACAAGGCGACTTCCGGTGGATCTATCCTTTATATTACACCTACTTCATCTCTTTCAAAACTTACAGTGTATTATCATAATGACGCACACGACACTTTAGAATATAAACTCGTTCTTAATGAAAATTGTGCCAGGTTCAACACTTTTGATCACTATAAATATGCGAGTGCCAGTTCAGCTTTAAAACAACAGTTATTAGGTGACACTGTTTTAGGGAATAATTCCTTATACTTGCAAGCTATGTCAGGAACCAAGATCAGGTTAAAATTTCCAAAAGCAGTTGACTCTACCTATTTTGACAATACACCGTTAAAAAAAATAGCAATTAATAAAGCGGAGTTGGTCATTGAAGTTGATCCAACCACCATTGATGTTCTTGATCCTCCCTCAATTTTATCCCTTGTTGTAATTAATAAGGATGGCACTTATAGCTTCTTACCGGATGTTGCTTATGGAGAGGCTTACTTCGGAGGTTCTTACAGTTCTACTACACACGAATATCGTTTTAATATTTCCAAATATCTTCAGAACTCTTTGTTAAACGGAAGTTTCAACGACAAAGGCCTGTTTATAGTTGTTTCAGGATCTGCTGTCAAAGGAAACAGGGCATTTATCAAAGGGCCTCTGAGTGTTGAGGACAATATGCGATTGGAAGTTATTTACACAAAATTAAAGTAACACTATGTGTGGAATTGTAGGGTATGTAGGTCCCAGACAGGCCTATCCCATCTTGATTAAAGGTCTATACCGACTGGAATACCGCGGTTATGACAGTGCTGGTATCGCCATTTTGAATGGAGGCATAAAACTTTATAAACATAAAGGAAAAGTTGCCGATCTTGAAACATTCATTAATACTCAGGACACCAATGGCACCATTGGTATAGCACATACCCGCTGGGCTACCCATGGTGAACCCAATGATGTAAATGCACACCCCCATTTTTCTCACTCAAAGAAACTGGCAATAATTCATAATGGTATTATTGAAAATTATGCCACTTTGCGCGAAGAACTTATAAGTCGGGGTTATGTTTTTTGCAGTAAAACGGATACCGAAGTATTGATCCACCTCATAGAAGACATCAGATCACACGAAAACGTAGACTTGGTGGAAGCAGTACGTCTGGCATTAAATCAGGTGATTGGTGCTTATGCAATCGTTATTGTATCTCAGGAAGATCCGGATCTTTTGATAGCTGCAAAAAAAGGAAGCCCTTTAGTGATTGGTATTGGTGTTGGTGAAACCTTTATTGCTTCTGATGCTACGCCCATCATCGAATATACCAAAAAAGTGGTTTATTTGAACGATGAAGAAGTTGCTATCATCCGCCGCAACGAAGACCTTAAAATAATTACCATAAAGAACAAAGATAAAACACCCTATATCCAAAAGCTGGAAATGAATCTTACCGCAATTGAAAAAGGCGGATTTGAACATTTTATGCTAAAGGAAATTTATGAGCAGCCCCGTTCTATTGGTGACAGTATGAGGGGAAGGCTTAACTCTGATAAAGGTATTGTTTCCCTGGGTGGCATCATCGACTATATTGAGAAGATCAAAAGTGCGAAACGAATCATAATTATTGCCTGCGGCACTTCGTGGCATGCTGGTATGGTCGGAGAGTATTTATTTGAAGAATTGGCTCGCATACCGGTCGAAGTTGAATATGCCTCCGAGTTTCGTTACAGAAATCCCGTCATCTATGAAGACGATGTGGTCATTGCCATATCCCAATCTGGTGAAACTGCGGATACCCTTGCAGCCATAGAGCTGGCTAAATCCAAAGGAGCAACTATCATTGGCATTTGCAATGTGGTTGGATCTTCCATTCCCAGAGCCACTCATGCTGGAAGTTATACCCATGCAGGACCTGAGATAGGTGTTGCTTCTACCAAGGCTTTTACTTCGCAGGTTAGTATCCTTGCTTTAATGGCGCTTATGATAGCGGATAAAAAAGGGAGTATATCCAAATCCAGATTTTACCAAATCATTCATGAATTGGAGAATATTCCAGCTAAGGTTGAAAGAACTTTACTGGTAAATGATGAAATCATTAGAATTGCTAAAATATTCAAAGACTCACGTAATTTCCTTTACTTGGGAAGAGGTTATAATTTCCCGGTAGCGCTGGAAGGAGCTCTGAAGCTTAAAGAAATATCCTATATCCATGCTGAAGGTTATCCAGCTGCTGAAATGAAACATGGTCCCATCGCCCTGATTGATGAAGAAATGCCTGTAGTTATTATTGCTACCAATCAAGGGGTATATGAAAAGATAGTTTCGAATATTGAAGAAGTAAAAGCCAGAAAAGGTAAGATAATTGCCATCGTTACCGAAGGTGATGTGGCTGTAAAAAAACTGGCTGATTTTGTCATCGAAATTCCGGATACAGAAGAATTGCTGGTTCCATTATTAGCAACCATTCCGCTTCAGTTATTGGCTTATCATATTGCCGTTCTGAGAGGGTGTAATGTCGACCAACCCAGAAATCTGGCAAAATCGGTTACTGTTGAATAACAAACTTCGTTCATGAAAATTATTGAAGTATTAAACTATTTCGAACAGTTAATACCTGTTGATTTTCAGGAAAGCTATGACAATTGTGGGTTGCAAGTCGGAAACGGACAATCTGAACTGACACAGGCCCTCATTACCTTAGATGTTACTGAAGAAGTTCTGGAGGAAGCCATTGCGAAAAAGTGCAATCTCATCATTTCGCATCATCCTCTGATCTTTCGCGGACTCAAAAAAATTACCGGTGCCAGTTCCGAAGAACGCATTATCGAAAAAGCCATCAGAAATGATATCACGATTTTTAGCGCACACACCAGTCTGGATAATAATTTCTCGGGGCTGAACATGTTTATTGCTGGTAAACTGGGTTTGAAAAATGCCAGGATACTTTCTCCAACCAAAAACCTATTAAAAAAGCTGGTGATATTTTGCCCGACAGATCATGCTGAGAAAGTCCGTGAGGCCTTATTTGCAGCGGGAGGCGGACATATTGGGAATTACGACTCCTGCAGCTTCAACCTTCAGGGCAAGGGAAGTTTCAGGGCCAATGATGAAGCCAATCCCTTTGTGGGAAAGCCTAACGAGTTGCATTTTGAGGAAGAAGTGCGATTGGAACTGATATTTCCAGAAAATATTGAAAAGAAGATTATTAAGACCTTGCTCGAGAATCATCCCTATGAGGAAGTAGCCTATGATATTTATAAACTGGACAATGCTTACCAGAAAATCGGGGCAGGTGTTATAGGTAATTTGGAAAATCCACTGCCTTCTCAGGAGTTTCTTCAATTTATTAAAGAAACATTCGGGACTAAATG
>CAZNRQ010000036.1:5763-14335 GCA_964574845.1 uncultured Bacteroidales bacterium | reverse complement strand
GTTTAAAGGTAGCAAGAAAACTATTTTTTAGGGGAAAATAGACAGAGGTTGTCATTATTTGGCAACCTCTGTTTTATTTGTAATGTTCACTAATAATGAATTTTATTTACGATAGCTGCAACTCAAGAAAAAAATATTATTCTATCTTAGATTCCTTTCAGTATTGGCTATTATTTCCTTATTTCATTATTATCTTGATAATTATACACTGTTTACAATCTTTGGATTTTAAAATTTGAGAATTGTAAGAAAGAGCAGTGGAAATTAGAAAAAACTTTATTTATGGGAAATCTATTGATTATTATTGTTGAATTCTAAAAATATAAAATAAATGTTGAAAAATCTTTAGTTGGCGATAAGAATCATTACGTCATTATAAAATAAACACATGGCAAAATAGTATGTTTTACAGTGTTTTGAGTAATTTTGCTTAGAGAGTTATTACATTTTTTTGAATTGCCAATGAAACTTTTTATTTTTAATAGCGTATTCAGCAGATTAACAAGACAATTAGCAGGGATTTGTTTAAATGCTAAGAAAAATAAATGTATTCATTTTTTTCTTGGCCACAAAAAAAAATTACGATTTTACTTGACTTTTTTTTTATTTGTATTATCTTTGCAAAGTCTATAAACAGATTAAACGACGACGAAAAATGGAAAAACGCCTACATAAAGTAGATAATTCCGTGGTTTTGGCTCATAAGGATTACCAAAAAAATGGTGGCTATTTGAACCATAATCTTGATTTTTTTTCGTTTTTTATGATTTTTGATTCGAATATTTTGAATGAAATTCAATTTATTTTTCAACGATCGACTGTTTTTTTTCGGACAAGTCACTTGAATTTTAAAAGCAATAACCAGAGATCATTCATATTCTCTTATTAAAACAAAACGAAAATGAAAAATTCTACCCTCAAAGCCTTAATTAGTCTAGTATTGTTTTCAATATTTGGCTTTTCAAGTTTACACGCGCAGAATATTGGTATTAATACGGATGGTACCTCACCAGATAATTCGGCTATGCTTGACATAAAAAGCGCCAATATGGGATTACTCGTGCCACGTATTTCCCTGAGTTCATTAACTGATGCCAGCACAATTGCAACTCCGGCTAATTCCTTGTTAATTTTTAACACAAATGCCAGTGTTGGTTTGGGGAAAGGCTACTATTATAACAATGGAACAACTGTTAGTCCTGATTGGGTGCCTTTGTTGAATAAAAACAATTCATGGCTCACTACAGGTAATTCAGGAACTACACCTGGAACACATTATTTAGGGACCACTGATTCCAAAGAGTTGTACATAAAAACAAACGGAACTGAACGAATGAAATTTTCGAAAGATGGAGGTACTTCTGAGCCTAATATAACTATAACCAGTGTGGCAGATACTTCAAGCGGTCTAAAAATTAAAGGTGGCTCAACCTCCAATGGAAGCATTTTAGAATTAATGTCTAATTCAACAGCTGGAATTTCTGAAGATTATGGTAAGGGACTTTATGTTAATAAATATGGTGTCAACACTAACCCTGGACATATGGCTTTAGGCGTATTTTCTTCAGTTGCCAATTCCGGAGTTGATTCCAGAAATATAGGAGTAGGGGTATATGCTCGTGGGGCTTATCAAACGGAAGGGCTTTCTACCAGTGTTGAAGGCGTTAATAATGGCACAGAACAACACATGACTGGTAGCAGTATTTGGTTGGATGCTAATGGAAATTCTAATGGTGCAAGTACAACCATTGGGTCAGATATGATGATTTTTGGAGCAGGCGGCCGAAACATTGGTGAAAGACTTTATGTAAATGGAGGTGACTTCCAGGCAATCGGAATTGATATTAACACAATCTCTAATGGAACACAACCTGGTATTGGAGTAAATGCTACCGTATCTGGCGATCACAATCTGAGCACAGGCGAACAATCTTTTGGAGGATATTTTAGTAATTCATCTACTTCATCGCGAAGCGATAGTTGGGCTTATGGTATTTATGCGGCTACTCAAGGCAATTCGGTCGGTGTAAATTGCAGCGCATTTTTAACTGCAGTTAATGCTCCTTCCGGTAAAAATTATGCTCTTATTATTCCACATTATAATGCTTTACAAGGTTGGGGCGGTTGGGTCGGAATCGGCACTATTAAACCCGAGAGATTGTTACAAGTGGATGGAACAGTCCGCATTGGTGGCGAAAACAATATTGGCAGAATAGAATTACAGGGTCAAAATGACAAATTGACCACTTTAGTAGCCAATCAACCTGTAAGTAATATTAAGTTTTTATTACCGGCAACAGCAGGTAATGTAAATGATGTGCTTTTGGTTAATAGCATTGTTGCAGATACCACTATTTTAGCCTGGGCTCCATCGCCTACATTAAGCTATTGGTCTTTGAATGGTAATGCCTCGACCAATCCCGCGTCAAATTTCATTGGAACCACCGATAATAAAGATTTTGTAATTAAGGTAAATGGTACAGAAAAAATTCATTTTTATGCTGGTGGGCAAACACAAATGGCCGGAGGACTCTATGTGATGACTTCGCTGGGTGTCGGGACTAATACTCCCTCAGGTAGAATGGAAGTTACAGGTGGTAATATAAACTTTAATGTGAATTCAAATTTCCCAACAAATATTAACACAGGAACATCCACCGGTGCAGTCTCAATTGGTAATAGCGCTGCAGGCGCTATCACAATTGCATCGGCCTCGACGGTAAATGTTAGTACTGGGGCTACACTCAATGCTACAACTACATTAGGGACCACTGGTGCCCAGGTTTTTGCTTCTTCTACTGCTAATTCTGATAAAATTGCAATTGTACCTCAATCTGCGACAGCAACAAATACATTCACAGGAACCATTACATCAAGCGATTTAACAGCAAACAGACAATGGACTTTACCCGATGCTGGAGGTAATTTTCTATTGGCATCAGGTCCGGGATCTACCACCACTCTTCTGCATGGAAATGCTGCAGGATTGCCAACCTGGAGTGCCGTAGCTTTAACAACTGATGTGACAGGGACTTTGCCTATAGGTAATGGTGGCACAGGTACAGCCTCGGCACCTACACAAGGTGGAGTTATATATGCTTCTTCCACCTCTGCCATGGCGTCTACAGCAGCAGGAACAACGGGTCAGGTGTTGACATCGAATGGGTCAAGTGCTCCAACCTGGTTAACATTAGGTGGGGTTGCATCAATTGCTGCTTCAACAGCTGCTATCAATACTACAGAGACGAAAGTGGTTCAATGGATTATACCTGCAAATACATTGCAAGTTGGAACCACTTTTCGAATAATAGCTTCAGGGACATGTACTTCATCTGCTACCAACGCAAGTAATTTTAGAGTTAGAATAGGAACAACTGGGACAAACACTGATGCCATAGCATCTTTAGTAGCACCTACTGCTGCAAATACAGGTACAAATATACCATTCTCAGTTACTGAATTGGTTACGGTTAGGACAACCGGAGCTACAGGTACAGCTCTTGGCTCTGGATGTCTGAATAATCAGGGAGTAACAGGTGTCTCGAATGCAGTTGCTACTGTTGGACAAACAACAACAGCTATAACAGTTAACACTACTGTTCAGAACTATATAACATTGTTTTATCAATCTGCAGCAGCTACAACGACTTCTACTTTTTATAACGCTACTATTGAAGTCGTAAAACCATAAAGAAATTGAAATATTGAAACCAAAACAAATTAATTAAGTATAAACGTCACAAACCAAAACCAAAACAATGAAAAAAATGGAAATTACATTTACTAAAATCAAGAAGCAGAGCTTAAGACTGTTTTTTAGCTTTTTGCTTCTGAGTCTGATGACGCTCAGCGTATCAGCACAAAGGACAGCATGCTTTACTGTCCCAAACAATTTAAGTAATAACACCGATCCGGGTAAGTGTTATCATGCTGCGATCTCAAATCAGTATGATGTACATTTTGGAAGTGGATTCACTTGCCCTGCCAGCGAACTTAACTACTGGACTTTTAGTTATGTATTAGATGGAGCTACTGGTGGAAGTGGTTCGGGCTCACTAAATGGTGTTCAGTTTAATAAAGGGATAACCGGAGTTACCTGGACTGGAGTATACAACAGTACAGGCTATATTCTTAATTTCTCAAGATTTACTGTAACTGTAACCGATAATGAACCTCCTTTAGTTGTGTGTCCACAGAACATTACAGTAAATAATGATTTGGGTCAAAATGGTGCCAATGTAACTTATCCTTTGGCTACTGCCACTGATAACTGCGAGATAGCCTCAGTTTACACCAACGCTGGAATTGCCAGTGGGGCATTTTTCCCTGTAGGGACTTCAATTGTTCAGTATGAAGCAAAAGATGGTTCCGGGAATAAGGGTAATTGTACTTTTACCATCACAGTTGTTGACCATGTTGTTCCTACTTTAAGTTTGCCTGGTAAAATTACCACTAACACTAGCACCACCGATGGAAGTATTGTTAATTATCCTACAGTTATTACATCTGATAACTCAGCAGGACCTGTCCTCTTAGAGAGAATTAAAGGCCCGGCAAGTGGCGAACTATTTCCTCCGGGCTCAACTTTTGTGGTTTTCAAAGCAAGCGATCCTTCAGGAAACTTTGTAATTGATTCATTTGAAGTTGTTGTTGTTGATAACCAACCTCCGGTGATCGATTGCCCAACCAATGTGATCGTAAATAATAAGGCCAATCAGTGCGTGGCTACAGTTGATTATATTGTAACTGCCCATGATAATTGTCCATCGTTCCTCAATTTCTTCAATACACAAGGGTTGCTCCCAGGTACTGATATTCCTGTTGGAACTACTTCTACTGTTACCTGGAAAGCGGTTGATAACAATAATACTACAACTTGTACTTTTACGGTTACTGCAGTTGATGTTGAAAAACCTGTGATCATTAATCCACCAGCTGATATTACTACTACAAAAGATGCTACTGTTTGCGGTAAAGCTGTTACTTATGATTTACCAACCGTCGTTGATAATTGCTCAGCTCCTGTAAATATAACTTTTACTCAAACTGCAGGTTTACCCAGTGGCTCTGTTTTCCCTATCGGAACAACAACCAATACCTTCTCCTATACCGATCAGGCTGGAAATGTAAAGTCTTTCTCGTTTAATGTTACTGTTACTGACCCAACACCTCCTTCTTTAACTCCGCCGGCAGATATTACTATTACATTAAATCCTGGTCAAACTACTGCTACAAATGTTGACCTCGGGTTAGCTGATTATAGTCAGAATTGCCAGATTGTTAGTCTTACCAACTCTGCAGTTCCCGATCCAATTCATCATGGAACAGCCAATTTTACTGTTGGAACTACTGTAGTAACATGGACTTTAGTTACTCCTAACGGAACTGTTACAGCAACCCAAAACGTAAAAGTTATTGTAAATAATACTTGTTGTGCATCATTTAATGTTAACATAGTTGAAGAACAAAAATTCTCAACTTGTGCCAGTGCAGCAGCTACTTTAACCGCGGCTGTTGATACGGGCATTTGTGCTCAGACTACAGCCTTTGGTTACCTATGGTCAACAGGTGCTACTACACCATCAATTGATGTAACTGCAGTCGGAACTTACAGCGTTACTGTTACCAACGCTACCAATTGCGTAGCATCAAACTCAATTACAACAACAGCTACCGTTCCTGCGAATTCAGGAGCTAATTTTGTTATTTTGGCCCGTCAGCATATTCAGCTTTTCGCAAGTACTGTGTATTCAGGTGGTGTTGGAATTTCAAACTTCAAATACGATTGCGGATATCTGAAAGAAGGAAAGCTTTGGGTGAAACATAATTCAACCATTACAGCTGCCGGAACTTTTATTCAGGGTACCAATGTGTCAGTTGATGCATCTAGCCATGTAACTGATGTAAGAAACACGGCTACTGATGCTACTTTCCCTGAATTTGAGCATATGCCTTATACAGGTACTATTGATGTTCAGATACCTAATAATACTACTGTTTATCTGACCGATACTTTATACAATTCTGTAGTTATAGGAACCAATGCAACTGCAATATTTACACAGCCAGTGGTTAACGTTGATAAATTTATCAAAATGACCAACGGAGCTACCATGAAATTTGCCCAGTGTGCAAAAGTTCGTTTGAATCATTTTATTGATTGCGGACAAAATGTAAGTATCAATCCTGAAGAAAAATATGTTACCTTCTTTATCCAGGGTAATGCCAATTTCCAAAAAGGAGCTCATGTGAATGGTATATTTGTAATGGAAGATTTCCATGTGTTTGATAACGATGATTATGATGATAGCGGTAATTATGGCGGATGGGGCAGTTGGAATCATTTCCATGGTAACTGCGGAAACAACGAAACTGATGATAACCATACTACATGCAGCGATCACCATACCACATATAGCCACAACAATAAATGCGGTGGTGGAAGCAATACAAGTTGCGGTAACCATGGAAACGATTGGCACAATTATTATGATGCTACCGATAACGATTGGCAGGATAACAACGACAATAATGCCAATTGTGATATCCGTAAAAATCATCACTTGCATACCAATAATGCAACAACATCAAGCCCCAATATCTTCAAAGGTATGTTCTATGTAGGTAGTCTTCACTCAGGTCAGAATACCAAATGGTATAAAGCTGATTTCTGTGGAAACTGCACACCTTATGTGCCTGTAGCATGGACTTGCCCCACAGACATCGTTCTTTGCGATGGTCAGGAAACATTCAAACTTAGAAGTCAATATCCTGCAACTTTACCGGGAATCAGTAGTTTGACCAATAATCAGCCAAATACCTTCCCTATAGGAACAACGGTTGTAACATGGACAGTTCATTACACCAATGGAGCTTATTCCTATTGCACACAGAATGTAACCAGAAGCGGACCTATCTCGGTAGTTATTAACAGAGATGGTTTATTCTGCGAAAATTCATTCCGCCTCAGAGCTGTTGCTACTGGTGATGGTCCTTTCACTTACGAATGGAATACAGGTGAAACAACACCTAATATTATCGCTGATGCCAATGGTGGCGACTATTCAGTAGTGGTTAGCAATACACTTGGATGCGATTCAAGTTATCATGCTGTCGTTTCTGTTGATCCTACCGATCTGATGCCACAATACACCATGTATGCTCTGAACAGCATTACCATGAACAAAACTACCATCGTAAGCGGTTCATTAGGTATAAACGATGCCAAAGGTACAATCGATGCAACTACCACCACCCATTGCGATCATTCGGGCGACTGGGCAAAATGTAAGAAGATCTACAAAGATAACACCAGTACCATTCAAACACAAAACAAGAACGTAGCCAACGTGGTTTTGCCGATTTTTGAATCGAATACTACTTCTACCTGTGCTAATGTAACTGTTGCCTGCAACGCTACAACCACATTGAACGATTCGGTTTACAATACCATCACGCTGAATACAAATGCAACTGTTATTTTCACCAAAGAGAATATTAATATCAAAACTCTAAACCTTGGACAAGGTTCAACCGTGAAATTTACAGTAGCTTGTGGTAAAGTTCGTATCAAGAATGCTATTAACGCAGCGAAACTGGTTAACATCAACCCAGAGAAGAAATCAATGTTATTCTATGTTGAGAATAATGTTACTTTCCAGGAAGGTGCACATGTATATGGTATCTTCTACCTGACAGCTTGTGGCAAGATCAACTATTCTTTCACAATGAACGATTATGTTAATCAACGCTACAACGATTTCGAAGGTATGGTTATTGCCCGCGATATCTATGCAGGTAAGAACACCACCTGGACACTCAACAATTTCTGCCAGGGATGTCTTGTGATTAGGGACAACAGCATGACCACAACCAACTCAAGCGATGCTAAGGATATTTTGATCAACAACTATCCTAATCCTTTCAACAAAACTACTGCTATTACCTTCACACTTCCTGAAGACAATCGCACCAGTCTTAAGGTGTATGACGTTTCCGGAAAATGCGTAGCTACACTCTTCGACGAGATAGCAACAGGTAATCATGAATACAAAGTGGAATTTGACGGTAGTCAACTTCCTGCCGGTATCTACATCTACAAATTGTCGACCGACAAAGAAGTTAAAACCGGAAAAATGACTATGTTCAGATAATCTTTAGTTTTTATTAAAAAAAAGGCTGTCGTAAATATTACGGCAGCCTTTTTTTTGTCACTGATTTTTGTTCGTTGTAATTTTTAGTTATTGATTGCCATTCCTTGTCATGCTATTGGATGGAATTCCGTGTATTAATTTGCTTGGGATAGATGTTTGTTTGATTAATGAAAAAATTTAACTGCCTGTATATCTATGCTATAATACAGAGTCTAGAATTGTAAATCTCAAAATAGCGCCACTGCTTGAAGGAGTGGTAGTGTTCAGAGTTCTGGATGGTATCCCTCCTTGAAGGAGTGGTAATGTTCAGAACTCTGGATAGCATCACTCCCCGAAGGAGTGGTCATGATCAGAACTCTGAATGGCATCACTCCCCGAAGGAGTGGTAATGTTCAGAACTTTGGAAAGCATCACTCCCC
>CAZNRQ010000036.1:4565-5663 GCA_964574845.1 uncultured Bacteroidales bacterium | reverse complement strand
GCATCACTCCCCGAAGGAGTGGTAATGTTCAGAACTTTGGAAAGCATCACTCCCCGAAGGAGTCTTAGTGTTCAGAACTCAGGAGTAGGCAAGACCTTTGGCTAGTGGTAGCGCCTGACCTTTCATTTGGAATGTCTCCTTTTTGCAGCGGTAGTGTCCGAACTTTATTTTTATTGCTTATAGAAAAAAGAGAAAAATGACATGTAGGGTTATTACTTCAAATCAAAAGAAAGCAATAAAAATCCGACGAAATACAAAAAAAATACGATAAAATGAAAAATAATTCAAATAAAACTTGACTTTTGCTTTTTTTGTATTATCTTTGCAAAGGATATAAAGTGATTAAACGAAGACGTAAAATGAAATATTAGTGATGAAACTTCAGGGGCCATCACTTTCAAAACCGATCTCGCATGAAACAGAAAATAAAAAACACCGGAAAAATGTCGATCATTGGCATGATGTTGCTTTTTTTATTCATGTCAATGGAAGTCCTTGCACAGAGCAATTCTATTGTGTTTAAAGGCGATGGCAGCACTAAAGGATATATGGTACTCAATAATGGCAGCCAGACCACACCGATTTACCTTGTGGTAAATAATACTAATGCTTCTGCAATCACTCGTACCGGAACCGAAGCCGGCTGGATTATTTCTGAAAAAGAATTCAACATCGTACGTTGGAATATGGGCACATCTACAGGAACATACGTAGTGCCTTTTGGCGCATCCACTGGTTCCCAATCCGACCAATACATTCCTTTGAGCTTTAAAAAAACTTCTTCAGGTTCGGCATATGTTAAGTTTGCCACCTATGGAACAGGATCTGACAATTCAACCTACCCTACTGATGTTACCGGAATGTCTGGAATATTTGGTGGTTCGGCTATTGATAATCTGGTCGACAGATTTTATTTTATAGATGTTTCGGCAGCAACCACTGCCGAGATCGAATTTAGTTATCGTGGCTCCGAAAACGGCACAACTACCAATCCTACCAATCTCACTTCGCCTCAGCAATGGGACATTTCGAGCAGCAGTTGGCTTACTGCAGTTGGACCAGGAGCTACCGGTATCACAACTTCCATTGGTGCTATAC
>CAZNRQ010000036.1:0-4555 GCA_964574845.1 uncultured Bacteroidales bacterium | reverse complement strand
ACCGGAAGTATTTCCTCATTTTCGGCTTCTAAAGTTTGGGCGCTTTCGCATAACGAAGAGCCTCTGCCTATTCAGCTGATACATTTTAACGCGGAATGTGCCGGTAAACAAGTTGACATCAACTGGTCGACTCTAACTGAAACCAATAACTCAATGTTCACCATTCAAAGAAGTGCTGATGCCAACACTTTTATCGACATTGCCAGCCTTCCTGGAGCCGGGAATAGCAATACCCAACTCAATTATGCTGCCACTGACGACAGTCCATTGCATAGTTTGGCTTATTATCGATTGAAGCAAACCGATTTTGATGGTAATTATACAATTTCAGAAGTCGTAGCTGTCGAAAACTGCAATACAGAAGCTCCATCCTGCCAAACCTATTACGACCCTGCTAAGGGTGCCGTCACAGTCGATTTTCAGGGTGAAGAAACACAGCCTTTCACCGTCAGTATGTTTGATATGATGGGCCAGCAATTGATTCCCGAGACATCCAAACAACTCGGTCGTACCGATCTCGATGTGGGGTTTCTGGCCTATGGAGTCTATCTCGTTGTGGTCCGTACCGAAAAGGATATTTTCAGCACAAAGGTCTATCTGAACAGATAACTCCCGATAATCTGTTTCTTTGTTTCCCTGGGCTTTCAGGTATAATTTCACATAAATTTCGCCAAAAGCACTACTTTTGTCAAAAATTCATAAATGAGTTTATTGTTTATTGCCGATTTCCTCGAATTCCAATTTACTGACATTCTCGATGTAATTCTGGTAGCCGTATTGCTATATCAACTATATCGCCTGATGCGGGGAACAGTTGCCATAAATATTTTTCTGGGGATTGTTACCATATATTTTATCTGGAAACTCGTCAATGCTTTGCAAATGGATCTTCTTTCAGAAATCCTTGGACAGTTTGTCAGCGTTGGGGTCATCGCCTTGATAATAGTATTTCAACGTGAAATAAGACAATTTCTGCTATTGATCGGCACCCCTCGATTTCTCACTCGAAAACAAAAATGGCTTGCATTTTGGAAGGGCAATGTACAAAAAACCGGATACCTGCAGATAGAACCTATTCTGGATGCTTGCAAAGAAATGTCTGTAACCAATACAGGAGCACTGATAATTATTACGCGCAACGACGACCTTTTCGAATTCGTTAACACCGGTGAGTTAATTGATGCCAAAATATCTGAGCAGCTTATCGAGAATATTTTTTATAAGAACAGCCCCCTGCACGATGGCGCTATTATCATAACCGGCAACCGCATTAAAGCGGCCCGCTGTGTGCTGCCTATCACCCGTAACGAGAATTTTCCGACCACCTATGGTTTGCGTCATAGAGCTGCTGTGGGAATAACAGAAAACACGGATGCCATCGCTATCACTGTTTCTGAACAAACCGGAGATATGGCTTATGCCAAAAACGGCACTTTATATACCAAGATTAAACCGGATGCTATGAAGGTTTTTCTTGAGCTGGAATTCTCTTGACCAACTTTCAGGCTTTCACACCTATCATTTGCACGATTTTCTCCAGATAGTATTTGTCAGTATCATCGAATGAATTCAATTCGTTACTATCCACATCCAATACAGCAACCACATTTCCTTTTGTGTTCCTCACAGGAATAACGATCTCCGATTGTGAACGCGAATCGCAGGCTATATGTCCGGGAAAAACATGAACATCGGCCACTACCAGTGATTTGTTTTCCAACACAGCCGCCCAGCATACCCCATTGGGTTTGGGCAGCAACTGACAGGCCACAGGTCCCTGATAGGCAACTACCACCATATTTTCAGTGTCTACTCTGTAGAATCCACACCAAAAGAAATAATCCATTTTGTGAAATAAAACCGCTGAAATTGTAGCCATCTGAGCCGTCATATCATCTGTTTTCTTCAATAGTTCCGTCAATTGTTCCAACAATCTCTCGTAGCGGGCTTTCTTTTTATTTTCTTCCATAATCCATGCAATACATAAAAAAACCGTTTATGATATTTCAGAAACGGTTTTTAGTCTTTTCAAAATAAATTCAGTTATTTCTTTTTTTGCTGTGCGGCTACCATAGAATCCGATTTCTGTATTTCCTTTGTCTTAAATCCGTTGATAATCTCTTCAGGCGTTTTTCCGAGATTGTCTAGCGAAATTGAAGCATCATTTGCCAGATCGTTTTTTGGGAATTTCTGTAAAAATACTGTGTAAGCTTCGCGAGCTTTGGCAATGTTTTTAATATTATTGTCGTAGATGAAGGCTTTCAGAAAATATACCTCCGGCAGTTTTGAAAAGTTTGAATAATCTTTTATAATACGATCAAGCAAAGCAATAGCGCCTTCATTCTGATTGGTATTCATAGAAAGGTTAGCAGCTTTGTACAAATAAACCGGTGCCATGGTGTCTTTCGAATAAGTATCTGCAAACTTAGTGTACAGATCAAGTATTTCCTTCACCTTGGTCTTGTCAGGAATAGGGCTTCCGGCAGCATAAAGTTCTTTTTCGGCATCAGTGATTTGTTTCACCATTTTGCTTGAATCCTGGTTGCAACTGCTGAGGATAATGGCAAAGAATAAAATTCCGAGGATTTGTAATTTTTTCATTTTATAAGATGGTTTTGGGTTAGATTTTTTTCTGAACAGGAAAGATCATTTTATAACTATGGGTAACGATACCCTTGGTTATGTCGTTTAGCCTTCTTTTAATAAGCATCTTTTTCAGCGAACTCACCTTGTCGACAAAAAGCACGCCTTCCAGATGGTCATATTCATGTTGAATCACGCGTGAACGAATTCCGTTGAATTCTTCCGAATGGAAAACAAAATTCTCATCATAATATTCGAGATGAATGTTCTCTTTTCTTACCACATCTTCTCTCAGATCGGGCACACTTAGGCAACCTTCATTAAAGGTCCAGTCATTACCCGAAAACTCTGTGATCTTAGGATTAATAAGTACCTGTTTGAAGTCTTTTCCATCAGGATAATCATCGTCGAAAGGCGAAGTATCTACCACAATAAGTCTGATGCTTAGTCCGATTTGTGGGGCAGCCAATCCTACTCCTTTAGAGGAATACATGGTTTCGAACATGTCGGCAATCAACTGTTTCAGTTCTGGATAATCCTTATCAATAGGTGCGGCAATTTTTCTTAATAAAGGCTGGCCGTAAGATAATATAGGGAGTTTCATTTTAGTTTTTGTTAGTAGTTTCCATATAGGTTTGCAAAATTATGGTAGCACTGATGGTGTCGATCAACTCTTTGTTCTGCCGACTTTTTTTGTTGATACCTGAGTCTATCATGGTTTGGAAAGCCATCTTTGAAGTGAAGCGTTCATCTATCCTTACGACAGGAATATCAGGAAATTGCTTGCTCAGGCTTTTCAAAAAAGGAGTGATGTATTTTTCCGATTCCGATTCCGTATAGTTCATTTGCATGGGTTTACCCACCACAATGCATGAAACTGTTTCGCTGGCAACGTATTTTTTTAGATAAGGCAATATCTCATTCGAATTCACCGTGGTCAAACCGTTGGCAATGATCTGCAACTCATCCGTAACAGCTATACCCACTCTTTTTCGTCCGTAATCCAATGCTATAATGCGTCCCATAATTTTAATGATGCAAAGTTACGAATTTTAGAACATTCCGTTTTGAATTCTTTTGCCTTACGGACTCATATTTTGATCAATTTAAATTTTATTATTGATAAAAGTATTAAGTTTACATTCAATTTAAAAAGCACTGCTTATGAAAAAAATACTTTTTCTGGCTTTCGTGTTATTGTTCTTAACAAAAACTGAGGCCCAATGGCAGAAAACAAATTGTCCGGATATCAATTCCATCTACTCTGTTGCTTTAAAAGGGAATTTCATTTTTGCAGGGACCGCTGATAATATGTTTCTTACTCCTGACAGGGGTAATAACTGGAACATTTCGTACAATGGGCTGCCTTATTTGGGTAATTTCTTTTCTACCTTGGTTAAAGGTTCTATCATTTTCGTAGGAACAGATGATGGAGTATATATTTCGACTAACAACGCTGACACTTTTGCTCTGGCAAGCAATTGTTCATGTCCTAATGTTATTCAGATGCTTTTCCACGGAAGTGATATCTATGTGATTACTTCAGGCCTGAACAAAGGCATATTTCGGTCCCCCGATAACGGCATCTCATGGACCAAACTAAGCAACAATCTGCCCATGGATGTGTATAATATTTACTGTATCTCATTCAACGGGAATGATATTTTGTTGGGAACCGATGCCGGGTTTCTTATCTCTGCCAATGATGGCCTGACATGGACACCAAAGAATAATGGATTGCCTGGCTTCAGGGTTCATTCGATTGGAGTCAATGGCACTGTTTTATTTGCGGGAACTGAGAGTGGCATTTATCGTTCACTTGATACTGCGGCAAACTGGACATCAGCAAGTGCGGGGCTGCCTAATAATTATTGGGTAGGCAGCATTCTAACCATTGCCAATAGACTGGTAATAGGAGGTCCCTATGGAGGTGGGTGCTATGTTTCGGATAATAATGGTGATACATGGCTGG
>CAZNRQ010000035.1:4599-14581 GCA_964574845.1 uncultured Bacteroidales bacterium | reverse complement strand
GGATATGGCCAAGGTGAGTTTTCATGCCTTTGTGCATCTGGCCCCAAAATATCAGTTACTCGACGCCGGAAGTGCCTTGGGAAGCAATTGCGGCCCCCTGCTTATCAGCAAAAAGAAATATTCGAACGAAGAAATAAACGACCTGGCTGTGGCCATTCCCGGAAAACATACCACAGCCGCATTATTGTTAAAATATGCCTTCCCATTGATAAGCGACATTCACGAATTCAGGTTCTGCAATATCGAACAGCGCATACTCAAGGAAACCGTCGAAGCTGGCGTCATCATTCACGAAAGCCGCTTCACTTACCAGGAAAAAGGACTCATGAAACTGGCCGATCTGGGCGAAATCTGGGAACAAAAAACCGGATTCCCCATACCGTTGGGAGGCATAGTGGTGAAACGCGATATGCCGGAAGAATTGAAGGCTCGCCTCAACCAAATCATGCGCGCCAGCGTGGAATATGCCATGCAACACCCTGACTCATCGGCTGAGTTTGTCCGCGAACATGCCACCGAAATGGAAGACGAAGTCATCCGCAAACACATTGCCCTTTATGTAAACCATTATACTCGGAGCTTGGGACAAAAAGGCAAGGATGCCATACGATTTTTGTTCGATTACGCACTGCAAAGCAAAATGATAAACGCTATTCCGGAAAAACTTTTTGTAGAAGAGTTCCTGTAATACCCTTTGTAATAAAATACACTTTCTGTTTGTAGAAAGTCATTGCCTTTTCGTTTAACAACGTTGATCTTTCGTTTAATTTCGTTATCTTATCGTTTAGAATCATTATCAATTCGTTTATTGTCTTTGATTTTTCGTTTAATTACATAATACTTTTGCATAGTAACATTGGCTATTCGTTTAATTACATTGTGTTTTCGTTTAGTATCATTATCTATTCGTTTAATCTCATTGATTGTTCGTATAAAAATGAAGTAGCATCCATTTTTTAGTTTACGCTTTGAAAACTTCCCCAATCTCTACCCATATCTTTTCACTATATTTGCACAAAAATTCACCCTCATGGCAATCAGCAAGGAACACGAATATGGCCGCAAACCAGTGGTAGGAATCACACATGGAGATTTCAACGGCATCAACTACGAGATAATCATTAAAACCCTTATGGAACCAAAGCTTCTGGAGTTGTTCACCCCCGTGCTTTACGGCTCTTCCAAAATGGTTTCATACTTCCGTAAAGCCCTTAACCTTAACGATGCCAACATCAATTTCAATCTTTTGCGCAAAGCCGAAGGCGCCCCTCCCAAGCGTCTTCATATTGTCAATGTAACCGAACAGGACATCAAAATAGAAGCAGGCGAATCTTCGGCCATTGCAGGCCAATTGGCATTGGCGGCTCTCGACATGTCGGTTGAAGATCTAAAAAACCACTACATCGATGTTTTGGTCACAGCGCCAATAAACAAAAAGAACATACAGTCCGACAAATTCGCTTTCAAGGGTCATACCGAATATCTGGCCAGCAAATTCAACACTTCCAACTATCTGATGATGATGGTTGCCCGCGATTTCCGAATGGGATTTGTCACCGGTCATGCAGCCCTCAAAGATGTTTCGGCTATGCTTACAGTTGATCAGATAGTGCGCAAACTTATTGTAATGAACAATTCGCTGATACGCGATTTCGGCATCGTCAAACCAAAAATTGCTTTGTTGGGACTAAATCCTCATTCGGGCGACGAAGGAGTTATCGGCCGCGAAGAAATGGACGTTATTATCCCCGCCATCAAAAAAGCACAACAAGAAAACATACTCTGTTTCGGGCCCTACCCGGCTGATGGATTTTTTGGCACACTGAAATATCGTCAGTTCGATGGCGTCATGGCCATGTATCACGATCAGGGAATGATAGCCTTCAAGATCATCGCATTCGACGAAGGCGTAAATTTTACGGCAGGTCTGCCCATCATTCGCACCTCGCCTGCCCACGGACCCGCTTACGAAATAGCCGGCAAAAATATGGCTTCCAGCGATTCGTTCCGCAATGCACTCTTCGTAGCCTGCGACATATTTCACAACCGCAACCAGTTCGACGCCATGCATGCCAATCCTTTAAAAATTGGCACCTATAAGGCAGCCTCCGACGATTCGGACAACGAAAAATAACCTTAAACCAAGCATGACATCTTATACTATTAACGACATTGCCGGCATTACGAATGGGACCTTGTTTTCCGATGGGGGAAACAACAACCTCATCAAACATTTGCTCATCGACAGTCGCAAGATAGTTGTAACAGATACTTCGGTTTTTTTCGCTCTGGTAACTCCCCGCAACGATGGCCACAAGTATATTGCCGAACTTTACGAAAAAGGCATACGCAACTTCGTAGTATCCGATTTGCCGGAAGATTACCAGATGTATAAAGCCGCCAATTTTATCAAGGTGGGCAATACCCTGAACGCCCTTCAGGTCCTGGCGGCCTATCATCGCAAACAATTTAACATTCCTGTTCTGGGCATCACCGGAAGTAACGGAAAAACCATTATCAAAGAATGGATCTACCAATTGATGTCGCCCGAAAAGAACATTGTCCGCAGTCCGAAAAGTTATAACTCTCAAATCGGGGTTCCCTTATCGGTATGGCAAATGCAATCCGAAAACGAACTGGCCATCATAGAAGCAGGTATATCGGAGCCGGAAGAAATGAAACGTTTGCAACCCATCATACAACCCACCATCGGTATTTTCACCAATATTGGTACGGCACATGAAGGGAATTTTCTTAACATACGCCAAAAAACCGGTGAAAAACTGCACCTCTTTACCAATGCAGGAACATTGATTTATTGCTCAGACAGTTTCGAAATTCAGGACCGTATCATCAAATCCGAATTCCTTGCCAAAAAGATCAATCTCTTCACCTGGAGCTACAAGCATAAGGCTAACCTGATGATAACTTCCATTCAAAAAGAACTGGGGAATACTATCATCACGGCCAATTATCTGAACAGCGAAATTTCCATCAAAATACCTTTTGCGGATAACGCCTCAATCGAAAATGCCATTCATTGCTGGGCATTCATGCTTCTGAATGGTTACGAAAACGACATCATCGCCTCCCGAATGATAGCTCTGACCACGGTGGCCATGCGCCTGGAACTGAAGGCCGGAATCAATAATTGCTCTGTTATCAACGATAGTTATAGTTCGGATCTCAACTCATTGAGCATTGCTTTGGATTTTATGAATCAGCAGAACCAGCACAAGAAACGTACGCTCATCTTGTCGGATATTCTGCAAAGTGCCATGAACGACACCGATCTGTACACAGAAGTTTCCGGGTTGTTAAATGCCAAAGGAGTTAGCCGCATTATTGGCATTGGCCCATCGTTGCTGCGGCATGAAGATTTGTTTAAAATAGAAAAGTCATTTTTCAAGAGCACGGATGCATTCTTAAACAAATTCAATGCCTCCGATTTCCATAACGAAACCATACTTATCAAAGGGGCGCGTGTTTTCGAGTTTGAGAACATCAGTCGCATGCTGCAACAGAAATCGCACGAAACCGTATTGGAGATCAACCTGAATGCACTGGTTCATAATCTGAACTATTATAAAAGCTGCCTGAAAAAAGACACAAAAATTATGGCCATGGTAAAGGCCTTTTCGTATGGGAGCGGAGGATATGAAATTGCCAATGTATTGCAATACCACAATATTGATTACCTGGCGGTAGCCTATGCCGACGAAGGCATTGAGTTGCGCAAGGCCCAGATAGCAACTCCTATCATGGTTATGAATCCCGAGGAAGAAAGTTTCGAGTTGATGAAGAAATACAAACTTGAACCCGAGATATATAATTTCCGCACCCTCAGGCTTCTGATTGAATCCATCAATGCCTCTGAAGCCAAGGACCCACAGGAACAGCCCATACATATTAAAGTGGATACGGGTATGCATCGCCTGGGTTTTATGCCCGATGAGATCGATGAGGTCATTAATATCATCAAACAAAATTCTAACATACATCTGAAGTCGGTTTTTACCCATCTGGCCTGCAGCGAAGACAGCACTCAGGACGATTTCACCAAAAAACAAATTGAAACCCTTAAAAAGGTCTGTGAAAATTTTTCAAAGGCATTTGATGAACCTTTCTGGATACATTCATTAAATTCTTCAGGCATTTCTCGCTTTCCCGAAGCCAACTTTGATATGGTCCGCCTGGGAATAGGCTTGTATGGGATATCGTTTTTTGACGAAGAACAGTTGCATCTGCAAAACGTAAGCAGTTTGAAAACTACGATTTCACAAATTAAAAACGTGGCAAAAGGAGAAACTGTCGGCTATGGGCGCAAATGGAAAGCTGCAAAAAACTCAACTATTGCAATTGTTCCAATAGGCTATGCCGATGGACTGAATCGCAATTTGGGAAATGGAAACGGTTTCCTTTACATCAATAATCAAAAAGCTACAGTGATCGGAAATGTGTGCATGGATATGTGCATGATAGATATTACAGGGATGGCGGTAAGTGAAGGAGATACGGTAATGGTATATTATGATGCGGCTTCGATAAAAATGCTGGCCGAAAAACTGGAAACCATACCCTATGAGATACTCACCTCGGTATCGGGCAGAGTGAAGAGGGTTTATTATTACGAATGATCTTTTTCGCTTAATAGTTCCTCGAAATACTCCAGATATTTCTCTTTCCAGGCATAATAGGAATACTTTTCCACTACCGTTTTTCTACCGTTTTTCCCGATATGCTCTCTTAGTTCCGGCGATTCTATCAGTGCGGATAATTTATCAATCCATTCTGTTTCGGTTGAGGCCAGAAATCCATTCTCACCATCCTGAATTATTTCGGAATTCACCCCAACAGGCGACATGATAGTAGGTATTTCAAGAGACATATATTGCAGGCCTTTGAAGCCACACTTTCCTCTGGCCCATTCATCATCGGGCAGAGGCATAATACCAATGTCTATTTCGGAAAGATCGTCAGTCTCTGACTCCTTATTCCATTTACAAAAATCAACCTCAATCTCGTTACCTGAATAATTAACATCAGAGATAAGCCTGACAATGATGCGTCCAGGAAACTTTTCCATTATTTTTTGCAGAACAGGTAATGCCAGACAAAAATGCTTCATGGTAGTGCGAGAACCTGTCCAGCCAATACAGATTTTCTCTGTGCTATGTTTGATGTGTTTGCGCTTAAAAATATCTGTCTCTATGGTGGAGGGAATGATTTTGACATTCTGGTTGAACCCTGAAGCATAATCGGCTAAATAACGGTTGCCCACAAATACCATTTCAGACAAGTTAAGGATTTCTGCGGTTTTGGAAGGTTTTTTCAACCATTGAAGGTTTTTATTCCCCGGTGAAACATCGGGCACCCAAATGGCATCGTCGAAATCGAGAACTATTTTGGCGCTTCTTTTCTTCATTTTTCGTTCGAAATGCACCGAACCAGTCATGAGGGCCTCTCTATAAATGAATACTAAGTCGAATTCACTGCTTCTTAGCACATCACGTCTTCTAATCCTAAGACTTTTTAAATAAATGAGCAGTTTTTTGAAATAATGTCCCTTACTATAAAAAACCGCATCGTCCTGCTCGTTGAGCAAAAAGGAGATTTCGCAACTAAAACCATTTTGTTGTAAAAATCCAAGATATTGTTCAAATCGAAACCTCTGTCCCGGCGAACGTCCCTGCCGGTGAGCCACCAAAAACAATATTCTTTTCAAAGGAAGTTATTTGGATTGTAAACTTTTCAAAATGGAATCTATTATCTGTTTGCCATCCGTATTCGCCAGTTCAGTATCGCTGGCGCGCTCGGGATGCGGCATCATTCCAAAAACATTGCGGTTCTTATTACATACTCCGGCAATATTATTAATGGAGCCGTTAGGATTTGAAACTTCGTCAACAAGACCTTCTTTGGAACAATAGTTGAAAAGAATCTGATCGTATTTAACCAATTCGTTTATGGTTTTTGAATCGGCATAATAGCGTCCCTCTCCATGAGCAATAGGGATGTTTAATGGTTTATCTGTTTCGAGATATTTTGTCACCAAACTATTATTGGTAATGGGCTTGATAAAAGTGTTTTTACAAATAAACTTCTGATTATTATTGTGGAGCAATGTTCCGGGTAATAAACGTGCTTCACAAAGAATCTGGAATCCATTACAAATTCCCATGAGATAGCCGCCTTTATTAGCAAATTCAACAACTTTTTCCATGATAGGAGAAAATCTGGCAATAGCTCCTGAACGCAGGTAATCACCGTAGGAAAAGCCTCCGGGAAGAAATATAAAATCGCATTCTTGCAAGTCCTTTTCCTTGTGCCACAGTGGAACCACTTCTTGTTTTACAATTTTTTTTAACACGTATAACAGGTCGTGATCGCAATTTGAACCCGGAAATATCAATACACCAAATTTCATAATCAAAGGTTTTGTGAAGCAAAGATATGCGGTTTCCTTAAAAAGGAGGCTAATATTCGACAAAAAACTATTAACAGACAGTTGTTATTCAACATTCAATCCATTCAACCTTATCATCTCTAGTTCTTCAGCAGAAAACACACCTTCTCTGTAAAGATTCATATATTCATCGCTGACAGATTGACCAAATACCAGCAGGTCGTCGGTATTAATTGTCACCTGAATTCCATGATCGAAGAGTTTTCGGATAGGGTGCTTCTTTATTGATTCTGCCCTACATAAAACCACATTGCTAGTAGGACAAACATTCAACATTATTTTGTTCTCGGCTATCCATTTCATGATCTCTTGAGACGTGGCCACACCTAGGCCATGCTGTACTTCTTGCAGTTCCAATATTTCAATTGCGTCTCTTACTGAGACAGCCGAACCATATTCTCCGGCATGTGCACAAAGTTTCATTTTGTGTCTTTTAGCTTCTTTATAAATTGGAATAAACCACTTGATATCACCAAATAATTCGTCTCCATACAGATCAATTGAAGTAAAGTAACCTGTTTCCATCAATGCGAATGCCTCCCGGTTGAGTTTGTTAATATTATGAGTACGATCCATACCTAGTTGAGGAATAAAACGAATTTGGGGGGCAATTTCCTTTCGGGCCGCTTCCACAATTTCCACCATATCTTTTTCTTTTCGGGGGAAATAATTGAGAAATCGAGAATCGATACTCATTTGTAAAACCTCAATCCCATCCTCGTTTGCCTGATGAAAAGCAGCCTGCAACATGTATCTAAAAAAACCTTCTTTCGCAATAAAATCTTTAAATGTCTGGTTAAGATAGTCTTCAAAGATGTGAAATGCATTCATTCGCTGAGGAGGGCGATTAATATCTTTTCCAACATAACTTTCCAAAGATTCAAAGCGGGAGCCTAACATAGAATGATTATGCAGATCGCTTTTGGGAATAAGCGCCAGCGAAGCGATGTCGTTTTCGATCAGGGCAGTTTTCAGTGCAAGGAAACTCATTCAATTATTTTGTGCAAAGATAAAAAAGCCATCCCTTCCGGAATGGCTTTCGGTTAAATTTATAAACTAATGTTCGAATCTAAGAAATAATCTCGAGGAATACTATTATTCCTACAATCACCAGCATAATAGCGGCGAATAAGATCCATAGTTTATACTCCTTTGTCTTTGTTGCCTGCATCGCTTTTAGGTTTTAAGTTGATACTGTTTTAATATTAAACGTAAATGTAATAAAAAAACTGGGTATAAAATAAAAAAAAAGTTAACGGCAGGTTTCTTTAAGTTAACGGTAGGTTTCGTCAAGTTAACGGTAAGGCCAAAATGCAATAATTACTAATCAAGGGTGAAATCATAGTAATGAATGTGGTAGGGACTTGAAACTTCAAAATTAACAATTTTTAACAAAACTAAATAACGAACAATATATTGTCAAAGAGCAATAGTGTCAATTATAGGTTAAATTTACGTCAAAAAAAAATACCCTACTTTTGCAAAAAAATCACAATATGACCAAAGAAAGAGTTCGTGTACGTTTTGCGCCAAGCCCAACGGGTCCGCTGCATATTGGTGGAGTCAGGACAGCATTGTACAATTATTTGTTTGCTAAAAAACACGGTGGCGATATGCTGCTTCGTATTGAAGATACCGATCAGACCCGATACGTTCCGGGAGCCGAAGACTATATTATTGAATCGCTGAAATGGTGTGGGATAAATTACAACGAAGGTGTCGGTCCCGAAGGCCCTCATACCCCTTATCGACAGTCGGAACGCAAACCGATCTATCGTAAATATGCCATGGATCTTATCGAAAAAGAACTTGCGTATTACGCTTTTGATACACCCCAGGAACTGGAAGCAGTTAGGAAAAGCTACGAAGCACAAAAGAAAACCTTTCAATACGATCAAACCAACCGTCAGCAATTCAGGAATTCTCTTTCGCTTTCGGAAGCCGAAACAAAAACATTATTGGATACAGATACTCCTCATGTAATCAGGATCAAGATACCTGTAAACGAAAATATACTGATAAACGATCTGATTCGTGGCGAAGTTCATGTAAACTCATCCCAGCTGGACGATAAAGTGATATTCAAGTCCGACGGACTGCCTACTTATCATCTGGCAAATGTGGTGGATGATTATCTGATGGGAATTTCTCATGTCATACGTGGCGAAGAATGGCTGCCATCGGCTCCCCTGCATGTTCTTTTATACCGTTATTTGGGTTGGGAAAACGAAATGCCCTTGTTTGCCCATTTGCCACTTTTATTAAAACCTGACGGTAACGGCAAACTCAGCAAGCGTGATGGCGACCGTATGGGATTTCCTGTGTTTCCCCTGCAATGGACCGACCCTCTCACCAAAGAGATCTCATCGGGTTATCGTGAGTCGGGATATCAGCCGGATGCTTTTATCAATATGTTGGCCTTCTTAGGCTGGAACCCGGGAACCGAACAGGAGATATTTTCAATGGACGAACTGATAGAGGCCTTTTCTCTGGAAAGGGTTGGAAAATCAGGTTCCAAATTCGATCCCGAAAAGGCAAAATGGTTCAATCATCAGTATCTGCAGAAAATGTCAGATGCAGAACTTTGCGAAATCATTGCCCCCTCTTTAACAACAAAGCTGATACATCTCAACAAATCTCTTCTGTTGACCATCATCGGACTTGTAAAGAACCGTATGACCTTTGTACATGATTTCTGGGACCAGGCAAGTTTCTTTTATTATGCCCCCGAAAGTTATGACCCCAAAACGGTGAAAGATAAATGGAAACCCGATTCAGCTGAAAACATGAAGAAAGTTGCGGCTATATTGACAAATGCAGAGCCTTTTACAGCAGAATATGCAAAACCATTGGTGATGAATTTCATTACCGAAAACCAACTCAACACAGGCGTAATTATGAATGCATTGCGTTTGCTGATTGTTGGGGCTGCCATGGGGCCGGATCTTTTTGCTATCATCGAGATCATTGGTAAAGAACAAACCCTTTATCGTATTGAAAAAGGAATTGCGGAGCTGCATTGATGGAAATACCTGATTGGCTCAACAGAACAGAACTTCTTTTAGGTCCGGACAAGCTTGATATTCTCAGGCGTTCGCATGTATTGATCGTAGGATTGGGCGGCGTGGGAAGTGCCACCGCCGAAATGTTGTGCAGAGCAGGTGTTGGCAGGCTGACCCTTGCCGATGGGGATATAGTGGAACCCGGGAACCGCAACCGCCAGCTAATTGCCCTAATGAGTACCGAGGGACAAAAGAAAACAGAAGTTTTAGCCAAAAGGCTATTGGACATAAACCCGGAAATCGAACTGGTGTTAAACGATAATTACCTGAAAGAAGACCCCATGATCCGTTTGCTCGAAAACAAATACGATTATGTGGTTGATGCCATAGATACGCTTTCGCCCAAAGCCTATATGTTGCTCAATGCTGTCCGGTTAAACCATAGTGTGGTGAGCGCGATGGGGGCAGGGGCAAAGCTTGATATTTCCAAAATTCAGGTAGCCGATATTTCAGA
>CAZNRQ010000035.1:0-4499 GCA_964574845.1 uncultured Bacteroidales bacterium | reverse complement strand
TTAAATTTCCTTTGAATTTATTACCTTTGCACGTTTTTTTTACATAATATTCAATAATGGAGCGGAAATACAAAGAATACAAGCAGCTTGATCTGATCAGAATCGCTGAGGAAGTGAACGAATTCTGGCAAACGAACGATATTTTCAACAAAAGTGTTGTCAACCGCGCCGGAAACACGCCTTTTGTATTCTATGAAGGCCCCCCTTCGGCCAATGGACAGCCGGGGATTCATCATGTGATGGCCCGCGCCATTAAAGATATTTTCTGTCGTTACAAAACCCTGAAAGGACATTTTGTAGAACGCAAGGCCGGTTGGGATACCCACGGACTTCCCATCGAAATTGCCGTAGAAAAAACACTGGGAATTACCAAGGAGGATATTGGCAAAACCATCACCGTTGAGGAATACAATGCCCAATGCCGAAAAGAAGTGATGAAATATAAGGATCAATGGGACGACCTCACTGTGAAGATGGGCTATTGGGTCGATCTGGACAATCCCTACATCACCTTCGACAATAAGTACATCGAAACCGTTTGGAACCTACTGGCCAAACTTTACGAAAAAGGATTTCTCTATAAAGGCTATTCCATTCAGCCCTATTCCCCGGCTGCCGGAACCGGACTTAGCTCACACGAGCTGAATCTGCCCGGATGTTATAAAAATGTAAAAGACAACACGGTTGTTGCACAGTTTAAGGTGATTCGCAACGACCATCCCTTGATTGCCGATCTGTTCAAAAACCCTCATGGAGATGTCTTTATCATGGCATGGACCACTACACCCTGGACACTTCCTTCAAACACTGCCCTGGCAGTTGGGGCCGGCATTGAGTATGTGGTAGTGGAAACTTTCAATCAATACACCGGATTGCCTATCACGGTTATTCTTGCCAACGACCTGAAAGAAAAATATTTTCCGGCAAAAAATGCCGAACTGAATTTCGATGATTATAAAACCGGCGATAAAAACATTCCTTTCAAACAGATCGCTTCTTTTAAAGGCAAGCAAATTGCCGGTATTCACTACGAACAACTCCTGCCTTATGTTCAGCCCGACGATGGCGATGCTTTTAAAGTGGTTATAGGGGATTTTGTTACTACCGAAGACGGAACCGGTATTGTGCATATTGCGCCCAGCTTTGGCGCCGATGACTTCCGCACCGCCAAACAGCAGTGTCTGGGTTCGCTCACTTTGGTGGATAAACAGGGGAAATTTGTCGATTCCATGGGCGAATTTGCCGGCCGTTACGTGAAAAGCGAGTATGATGCCAACTTCAATGCCGAAACCGACAACAACGTGGATGTCGACATCATTATCAAACTGAAAAAAGAGAACAAGGCCTTCAAGGCAGAAAAATACGAGCACTCTTATCCTCATTGCTGGAGAACCGACAAACCCATACTTTACTATCCTCTCGATTCCTGGTTCATCAAAACCACAGCCGTGAAGGGCCGCATGATTGAACTCAACAAGACCATCAACTGGAAACCCGAAAGCACCGGAAGCGGCCGCTTCGGCAACTGGCTCGAAAACCTTGTCGACTGGAACCTTTCGCGTTCACGCTACTGGGGTGTTCCTCTTCCGATCTGGACGACCGAGGACCGTTCAGAACAGATCTGCATTCAATCAGCCGGTCAATTGAAAAAGGAGATAGAAAAATCCCTGGCAGCCGGGTTTATGACGAAAAACCCCTATGCTGATTTCACGGAAGGAAACTTCACAAAAGACAATTACAACACCATAGACCTTCACAGGCCCTATGTCGACGAGATATTCCTGGTTTCGGCCAGCGGAAAGAAAATGTTTCGAGAACCTGATTTGATCGATGTTTGGTTTGATTCGGGGGCCATGCCTTATGCACAGTGCCACTATCCTTTCGAGAACATGGACTTCTTTAAGAACAATTTCCCGGCCGATTTTATTGCCGAAGGAGTTGACCAGACCCGTGGATGGTTTTTCACCCTGCATGCCATAGCCACCATGCTTTTCGACAGTGTTGCTTACAAAAATGTTGTTTCTAACGGATTGGTTCTCGATAAGAACGGCAACAAAATGTCCAAACGACTAGGCAATGGGGTTGATCCTTTCGAAACTCTGGGCAAATATGGCCCTGATGCCACGCGCTGGTATATGATCACCAATTCCCAACCATGGGACAACCTGAAATTCGACCTCGAAGGCATAGGCGAAACCCGCCGAAAACTTTTCGGAACCCTTTACAATACCTACGCATTTTTTGCGCTCTATGCCAATATCGACGGTTTCAAATTCGCGGAAGCAGAGATCCCTCTGGAAAAACGGTCCGAAATAGACCGCTGGATCATTTCCGAACTGAATACCCTCATAATGCAAGTTGACGAATGCCTTGGCGATTACGAGCCTACCCGTGCCGGAAGACTCATACAGGATTTCGTCGACGAATTCCTGAGCAACTGGTATGTGCGTTTGTGCCGCCGTCGTTTCTGGAAAGGTGAATATAGCGAAGACAAGATATCCGCTTACCAAACACTTTACACTTGCCTCGAAACCATTTCAATTCTGGCTTCTCCTATCTCTCCGTTTTTCATGGAAAGATTGTTCCTCGATCTGAACCAAATCACCGGAAGAAACCAATCGGAATCGGTTCACCTCACCGATTTCCCCAAAGCCAATGAATCGGCTATCAACAAGGACCTCGAAGAACGCATGCAACTGGCACAGAAAATATCATCCATGATACTTTCACTGCGAAAAAAACACAATCTCCGCGTGCGTCAGCCTTTGGGCAAGATCATGATCCCTGTGATGGACGAAAAGGTAAAGTTTCAAATTGAAGCCGTCAAAAACCTGATCTTGTCTGAAGTGAACATCAAGGAAATAGAATATATTGAAACTGGTGCCGGCATATTGGTAAAGAAGATCAAGCCCAACTTCAAGACTCTTGGTCCGAAGTATGGCAAACTGATGAAACAAATTTCGGCGGTTGTCACAGAATTTGATCAGGACAAAATCAATGAAATGGAAAAAACCGGAACCGCTGAGTTTGTTATCGAAGGACAAACCGTGCTGCTCGATGCCAACGACGTTGAGATCCAAACGGAAGACATCCCCGGATGGGTAATTTCCACTTCAGGGGCAATAACTGTAGCTCTCGACGTTACCATCACACCGACATTAAAAGAAGAAGGCATTGCCCGCGAACTGATCAACCGTATCCAAAATCTCCGCAAGGATAAACAACTGGAAGTTACAGACAGAATCATAGTTGAGGTTGAGAAACATGATGATATTGTTTCGGCCATTGAAAACAATTATGACTATATTTGCAGCGAAATTTTGGCTGCTTCGCTCAGCATAACTAAGGAGATCACAGAGGAAAAGATCACCGTGGAACTAACTGATGAAATCACTACCTGTATCACTTTAAAAAAAGCTTGAAATAAATAAACAATCATAGGCTATGGAAAAGAAAACCATCAAGAAGGAAGCAAAAAAAACAGACGTAAAAAAAACGGTTACGAAACCGGAAACCAACGTTAAAAATGTTTACTCTGACGAAGAATTGCAAGAATTCAAATTGATTATTCTGGCAAAGATAGAAGAAGCCAAACGCGACCTGGAACTGCTCACAGAGGCATTTTCAAACGATTCGGGTCAAGACATCAACGACACTTCGCCCACTTTTAAAGTTCTGGAAGAAGGCTCCCAAGTGCGCTCGAAAGAAGAAAACAGTAATCTTGCACTACGTCAGACCAAATTTATCGCCAGTCTGGAAAACGCTCTGGTTCGCATCGAAAATAAAACCTACGGCATCTGCCGCGCTACAGGGAAACTCATACCTAAAGAACGCCTGCGCGTGGTGCCTCATGCTACCCTTTGTATTGATGCCAAATTGAACGAAAAGAAGGGAAAATTCTAAGAATTTCAGGACTTGAAAAAAGCATTAATTGTAATATTTTCAGTTCTCTTTCTGGATCTGTTCGTTAAATTTTATATCAAAACCCATTTTTTTTTGGGTGAAGCATACTTTGTATTCGGACAAAACTGGTTCCAAATCAATTTTATTGAGAACAACGGTATGGCTTTCGGAATGGAGTTTGCGGGGGGCTATGGAAAGATTTTTCTGAGTGTGTTCCGCATTCTGGCTTCCGGCGCAATTGCCTGGTACCTGTATACCCTGATCAAAAAGAAGGCTAACGATTTTCTGATTATCACCATTGCATTGATATTTACAGGTGCCATTGGGAATATTGTCGACAGTGCTTTTTTCGGACTGATCTTCAGCGAAAGTACCCCTTTCGATAAGGCGGTACTTTTTCCTGCCGGAGGTGGATACGCCTCTTTTCTGCACGGAAAAGTTGTGGATATGTTGTATTTCCCCTTGATTGACACCACCTGGCCGCAATGGTTTCCCTTCTGGGGAGGCAAACCGTTGAGATTTTTTGAACCCGTGTTTAATGTGGCCGATTCGGCCATTACCATTGGAGTGATCATATTACTGATTTTCCAAAAACG
>CAZNRQ010000034.1:6675-14605 GCA_964574845.1 uncultured Bacteroidales bacterium | reverse complement strand
AAAATTTCCTATACCGAAAATATTGAAAAGGATTTTATCCCTACCAACCTTCGTCTGGGTGCTTCTTATACCATGAATTTCGACAAGAATAACAGCCTCGGAGTTATGATTGATTTAAATAAACTATTGGTTCCTACCCCACCTGTATATCAGCTTGATTCTTCGGGACATTATGTCTATCAACCGGGTACTACCAATAAAATTATTACTGCAGGAAAAGATCCAAATGTTAGTGTAGTTCGTGGTATGTTGCAGTCTTTTTATGATGCTCCTGGTGGATTTAAAGAAGAACTCAAGGAAATTAATTACGGTTTCGGCCTGGAATATTGGTATGCCAAACAATTTTCAATCCGTGCTGGATATTTCAATGAGAGCAAGACAAAAGGTAACCGTAAGTATTTAACCGTTGGAGCTGGTTTACGCTATAGTGTTTTCGGACTTGACTTTGCTTATCTGATACCTGTTACCACCCGTAATCCACTTGAAAACACCCTCCGTTTCTCATTACTTTTCAACTTTGATAAAGTAAAAGGTAAAAAGAATAATACTGAGGAAAAAGAAGTTAAAAAGAATGAGTAGAATCGGTTTTGGATTTGATTCTCACCAGCTGAAACCTTCCCATGAATTAATTTTAGGCGGAATTGCTATTCCTTCTGATGCTGCTGCTGTGGGTCATTCTGATGCTGATGTCTTGATTCATGCCATTTGCGATGCTCTGCTGGGTGCTGCCAATTTGGGAGATATAGGTTCTCATTTTCCTGATACAGAACCAAAATATAAAGGTGCCGACAGCAAGTTGCTTTTGAGAGAAGTAGTTTATTTGTTGAACAAGAAGAATTATCATATCGTTAATATTGATACTACGGTTTGCCTCGAGAAACCCAAAATTGCTCCTTATATTCCACAAATACAAAAGAAACTTAGCGAGGTTATGGGAATTCCCGATTTCGATATTTCTGTGAAAGCAAAGACCTCTGAAAAGATGGGATTCGTAGGTAGGGGAGAAGGCATATCTGCTTATGCTGTTGTTTTAATTGAATAAAAAATAAAGGTATCTCAAGTCTTTAATCTTAATTCTTAAATCTGAAATCTGAAATCAAATGTGTCTAAGTGTTCCAGCCGAAATAATATCCATTGACGGACAAATGGCCAAAGCCTCTGTTGGTGGTGCCATTCGCGAAATATCACTTCAACTGGTGGAAGATATGCATGTGGGCGACTTCGTATTACTGCATACAGGTTATGCCATTGAGAAAATAAGCGCCGAGGAAGCGGAAGAAACCGTCCGCCTGCTAAGAGAACTGGGCGAAGCCGGCGAAATGGAATAATAAATCCAAATCCTGAGTGCTGAATCCTGAAAACCAAATGACAACTTATTTTCTTTTTCTACGTGCTATCAACGTGGGTGGTCACAATATGATAAAAATAAAAGACCTTGCCCTGTGGATGGAGCAACTCGGTTATAGCAATATTAATACTTATCTCAACAGCGGCAATGTAGTTTTTCAGACAAATTCTACTGATCCTTTGCAAATAGCACAAAAGATCAGGGATAAAATTATGCTGGAAGCCAAACTGGATATAGCTTGCCTGATTCGAAATCTCAGCGAATTAAGAGGGGTTAAAGAGCGGTTGATGCAGCAGGTGGCTACTAGACCTGAGGCAGCCACTTTGTTTGTAACCTTTTTATCTGGAAAGCCATCCTTAGAGGGTATTGTAAAGATAAAATCAGTGAAAGCCGGCAATGACACATTTAGACTTTACGATACGGAAGTAGTACTTGAATGTCAACAGCCTTATCATAAAACCAAGTTGAGCAATACACTCTTCGAGAAGACTTTTAAACTGGATGCAACTACCCGTAACAGTAATACTGTAAATGCATTACTTAAGCTTGCTGATAAAACATGAATACCGCCGTTGTTGCCAGAAGAATGTTACTATTGGGCCAAACATTTAAGCCTTTCACATCTAACTCACCAACTTAGCCCGGCACTCCATGCATAAGGAAGAACTTTTCTGGTCAATATCTTCTACATAACTGCCGGAGTGCATTACGCAGTCGGTATCATAGCAATGTATCAGTCCCAGCATATGCCCCAGTTCGTGTACCACTTCTTTGGTGCTGCGCTCCATAAAAAGCTTATCATCTGCCTCCATTCCGTAACGTTCGTTGCTTAAACGAAATACGGATACTATTCCGCTTCGTCCGCCCAAATAGGCCTGTCCGAAAATATAAGTAAAGATAGGTATAAACAAGTCTATATTGAATAGTCCAAGCGTCTTGGTTTGATTGGTCGAAAAATAGGTCTCTATCTGACGCAACATATCATTGGCATTGTATTGCCGGCGGTTGGCATCATAAAAATCACTCACATCCAGATGCCCTTCTCTGATACTAATTTCAATATTTAATTCGTGAGACACGTTTTTAACTAAGTTTGTTAGAAAATCGTGGTCCCAGTATCCGAAAGAAATAAGCGAAATTGGTGGTAGCTCCATCAGAGGGTTATAAGCGCTTTATATGTTATCCCTAATTTTGCCTGGCCTAGATATCAGTAAAATCCTTTTTAAAAGGTGGAGACAAATTGAACTTCTTTATTTTGGCATAAAGCGTGACCCTGTCCACTTGCAAGGCCCTGGCTGAACGCGAAACATTCCAGTTGTACTTGTTCAAAATGTGCGAAATATGAAGCTTCTCCTGTTCGTCGAGGCTTTCAACGGCAGTATTCAAAAAATTCTGCTTCAAAGGTAGGTCTTTTGAAGTAATTCGTTTGCCATTGCCAATAACGATGGCCCTTTCTATCATATTCTCCAGTTCGCGAATATTGCCAGGAAACTCCAGTTCGCATAAATGCATCAGGGCAGCTGGGTCAATAGGCAAAATGGGTTTGTTCATGGAAGTACAATACTTTTTTATAAAATACTCCGTCAGCAAGGGTATATCTTCCTTTCTTTCACGCAAAGGAGGTATGTGTATGTTTACAACGTTCAAACGATAGTAAAGGTCTTCACGAAAAGTACCTGCCTCTACCATCTGTTTCAGGTCGCGATTGGTGGCGCATATAACCCTGAAATCCGAAGTAATCTCCTTGTTACCACCTACCCGCATAAATGTTTTGGTTTCCAGCACACGCAATAATTCTATCTGCATTTTGGCCGACACCGTGGATATTTCATCCAGAAAAATGGTGCCGCTATCAGCCATCTCGAATCTTCCTTTGCGGTTATACATAGCCCCGGTAAAAGCTCCTTTTTCATGACCAAACAACTCGCTTTCCAGCAAACTTTCGGTCAGAGCGCCGCAATGAACACTCACCATGGGGAAATATTTCCTCGGTGAATTGGAGTGAATGGCTTTGGCAATAAGCTCTTTTCCTGTACCGCTTTCACCGGTGATGATTACGGATGAATTGGATTGGGAAACACTCAGGACCTGTTTCAATAGCTGTTTCATGGCTTCACTGTTGCCTATAAGGTCTTCTACATTTTCCAAGACATCTACTCTGCCTTTCAGGGTTTCATTCTCATGTGCCAAAGCAATTTGAACCGATGCATTTCTGATAAGGTGAGATAGGTCATCAGGATCGAATGGTTTGGTGATGTAATCAAAGGCGCCGTCTTTCAGGGCCTGTACGGCCGTATCCACGGTGGCAAAGGCAGTCATTATGATCACAATGGCATCTTCGTTGCGTGCTTTGATGCGTCGCAGCATCTCTAGACCGTCCATCCCCGGCATTTTTATATCGGCCAACACTATGTCAAAATTATCAGATTCTAGTTTAAATAATGCCGTACGGGCATTTTCGGCGCACTCAACGCGATAACCATCTTCGATAAACCAACTGTAAAGAGAGTTGCGCACCGAATCTTCATCGTCAACAATCAGGATGGAAATTTTTTTGTTCATGATCTTATCTCCTTATTTTCTGTTTTTATTGGTAATGTGATTGCTATAGTAGTTCCTTTTCCCACTTCCGACCTGACCTCTATTTTACCATCGTGACTTTGGATAATGCCATGAACAATGGCCAACCCTAATCCTGTACCACGGGTATTATGTTTGGTCGAAAAGAAAGGTTCGAAAATGTGAGGAATATCCTCAGCCGCAATGCCTGAGCCATTGTCGCTGATCTCTATAGAAATCGTCTCTTCATCATGGTTGAGCGTCTTGAAAAGTATTTCACCACTTTCCGAAACCGCTTCGGATGCATTCACCAGAACGGCTATGCAAGCTTGTTTGATCTGGTTGGGACTGCAATATACCAGATCGGAGCCGGCTGAAAAATCGGTAAAAAAGCTAATCCGGGCTATTTTGAACGAATGACTCATCAGTTCTGTAGTCTCGTGCAATATCTCGTGAAGATGTTTGTTTTCGAAATTGTTCTGGTCTTTTCGGGAGAAATCGAGCAGCCCTTTTACAATATCGCCGCAGCGCTTGGTTTCGTTCTCAATCATTTTTAGGTGCTTCAAAACCGATTCTTTCCTCTCGGATTCTATATCCTGGTTCAGCAGTTGTTTTTGTATGAGTTTGGTGTAAATGAGGATTCCTGAAAGAGGGTTGTTGATCTCATGAGCTACGGATAAAGAGAGTTTTCCCAGTGAGGCAATACGTTCTATATTGATAAGCTCGTTCTGTGCCTGACCCAATTCTTCTGTCTTTATTCTGACCTTATACTCCAGTTGCTGCGACCAGTTTTGCAATTCTTTGTTGGCATCCTGAAGTTTATCGAGCATGTCGTTGAAAGCCACCGACACCATACGCATATCGTCCAGCTGGTTGGGATTTACTTCCAGTCTCATATTGCGGTCGCCCTTTGAGACAGCATCACTGGCTTTTATGAGGGCATTCAACGGATTTTTTATTTTCTTTCCGGTGAAGACGATCAGAACTATCAATAGCAACAAGGTGGTGAGAGTAGCCAATAAAAAGAAATCCCTGGATGATTTTTCCAGAGTCTTGTCAAGATCGGCCAGAGGTATCTTAATAACCAGTGACCCCAACTCTAGTTCGCTTGCAGTATGAGCATGACATGAGCTGGTATAGCACGATCTTTCATTCATTATGGGCGAATTGATCAACAGGTGGCGATGCGAATTGTCGTTCTGGTTCATCTCGCATTCGCTGTTTATTTCAATGACCTTGGAGTAGTTATCTTTTTCGGGAAACATGGATTTGATGCTGTTGTGGCAGGCAACACAGTTGGGGTCGCTGTGATCAGATGAGTTGGCTGCAAACGATGAATAAGCCAGATTTTCCTTATTATCGTAAAGATTTACTTCATCAATTCCAGACATCTTATTTATTATATCAAGAGTGTTTTGTAGTGCATCTCTGTTGTTTTCAAGCATGGAGTGATACAAAGCACTGCGAACCAGCAAAGCGGCATTCGTGCCACGCTGAAGTATGATGCTTTTCATATAATCCTCGTTTACCGAACGGAAAATGAGTCCAAAAGAAACAAACAAAATAACCGAAAGAATGATGATAATGTAAACCACGCGCGCATAAATGGACGACTGAATTTTCAGGTACTTTTTGAACCAGGAAGTTTCAAAGATATTTTTAAACCTGAACGACATGATTTATATCAATAATTAAAGCACGAATTTAAAACATTTCTGATAAAAAGTGTTGAGAAATTCAACTTTTATTTAATTTCCGCTGTTTTTTGGCTGTTTAATAGTAAAAAGTCTTAACCGAGGCTTCGGCTAAGACTTTTTCAGAAATGCAATAAGGAGGTATTTTGCAGAGCGATATTGAGGGAAATGAGGCTTGACTTTTTTTGAAACTAACGCAGGCTTTGCTTTATTTGGAATTGTTGATGAACTTGATCTGGAATTCTTCCCAAACTTCTGGCCCAAACTCTGACAGAAGGTTGTCTTTCAGTTCGCCTCCATCCTGCAGCATCACCGGAACCAATTCGTTATGGCTGGTCTGTCGATTATAAGCCAGAAAATCTTTCAGGCGGGAGAATTCGTTTTTCAGCCATTCCTTATATCTATCGGCCATGATCAGAAATTGCGATTCGCGTTCCCAGTTCGAAGGCTCTATGGCATATATCCAACCTTCGTTAACCGGAGAGTGGTTGATGAATGAAGAATCTTCCACCAGTTGGTAGTTCTTATATTTGATGGTACCCGAAACAGGGGCGTTGATGATGAGCTGTTTGCCATTTTGTATGAGGGTCATGGCCGGCTCGCCTTTGCGCATCTGTTCGCCCGGATGTTTCATTTTGATACGGCTCAATGGCCCGGTTATGTGCAGCATAAAATCGTCTATACCCACCTTCACCATTCCGTTTTTCTCCATAAACGCCCAGGTATGAGTTCTGTCGAACATCAATCCTTTGGGCACAGAAACCGAGGCTTCGTTGAATACATGGGCCGATACCGGCGAAAAGGCTACTGCTTTTGCTTTTCTTTTTCTGCTGAGTTGAACGAATGCATCCACTGTGATACATGCCACTATAAATGCTAGAATGATTAAGATTACCATAACTTAAGGTTTTAGTATTGTTTACTATAAAGAGGCATTCAACTATGATGCCACTAATATTTTGGTTTGGAATTGCCTGCCATACTGCTGTTTGCGTATACTGATGTTTTATTCTGGCCACAGAAGGTGTTGATTTATTCAACACATAATTTGGGTATTATGTTTAACTAGCTGCAAAATAGTCCCATTGAGCCATTGTAAAGAATGCTTACACTTGTGGTGTTTCTTTACACAATTTTACAATTCACTTCCAAAAAAGGGTATAAGTGGGAATAACTTTTTGAAAATAAATGAAAATTACTGAAAAAACACTAATTTTATCCTCATGAGTGGGTATTTATCATCGCTAAGTTGGAATCAGGGCAAACGTTTTGTGTTTTTGCTTTTAGTACTTCTGCTGTCGGCAGGCTGCGGTAAGTATGAGGATGGTCCTGAATTCAGCTTCCGTAGCAAGAAGAATCGGCTATTTGGATACTGGGACATGGAGAAATGGATGCTTAACGATGTGGAACAATCCGCCCAACTGAAATACCAGCACAAGTTCGGTTTTGCCAAAGACGGCACCTATTACTACAGTTTTGTGGATACCCTCAGCGGCACACCCCTCGATTTTACCGGTACCTGGGAGTTTCGCCAACATAAAGAACAATTGGTGCTGGGTCTGGCCGATCCTATGAACGGCATGGAATACGAAGTGTGGACCATCAGGCGTTTGACGTATAAAGAATTGTGGCTGGAAACCGAAAGCCCGGGAAAACGGGTGCAATGGCATCTTAAGGCCGAATAAAAATACGCTAATGTGTTCCGAAAGTTGAAATATAGCACTACTATCATGAGATTAACCAAACTTCTGCTGCTCTTAACCTTTCTTATATTGGCCACTTTTGCCTGCAAAAAATATGAGGATGGCCCGGCCATCAGTTTGCGAAGCCGCAAGGCCAGGGTGGTGGGCCGATGGATCACAGATAAATGGATGATTGACAAACTGACCTATACCAGCCTGTCGGATACCAACAAACGCATAGAGTTTGCCGACGACGGCAGCTGCATTTTTCATGAAAGCAACCCCATCACCCATGTGATAACCGACCTCCAAGGCAATTGGTCTTTCCGCGAGAATAAAGAGCAACTGCTGCTGGAATTTTCCTCAGCAACGGACATCACCCTCAATGTTCAGTTGTGGGACATACTGCGCCTGAAAAACAATGAGATTTGGTTGGAAAGGGTCGACTACGGCTTCCCCCATTCGGTGATCTATGAGTGGAGGCTGAAACCGGAGTAGGTTTTATCCATTGAAAGGCTAAAGACGAAAATGGGTAATCCAAAATCCATTTTTCTGAATGTTCACTCCCGAATAGCGTTTATAATTTTTTACCGAAAAAATTGGATGGTAAAATTGAAAACCGCAAATTTTCGCAAAATCTACAGTAC
>CAZNRQ010000034.1:569-6575 GCA_964574845.1 uncultured Bacteroidales bacterium | reverse complement strand
CTACAAGACTCTAGGTAAAGTCTACAAGACTCTAGATAAAGTCTACAAGACTCTAGATAAAACCTACAGTACTGTAGAGAAAACCAACAAGACTCTAGGAAATGTCTACAAGACTCTAGGAAAAACCAACAGTACTATAGAGAAAACCAACAGTACTGTAGAAAAAACCAACAAGACTGTAGAAAATGACAAATTGAAAATAAGTAATAGAAAAATAAGCAGTTAGAAATTCTGTTGGTGCTGATGACGTAGGTAATTTCTTATACATTTTATTCCTCCAAGCCTGCTTTATTTTTTTACATAATACTTGTCATTGATCCGTTTTATCTTTCGATAGCAATATTCATCATACTCATTAAAGTAACAATGCGAATGCCCCGTACGAGCCTCAATGGGGCAATTCGCCCCTACAACTCCGACCTAAGGCACTTTAGGCACTCCGCACTTCAAACTTCTTCCTATCTTTGTCAAAAAAATACAATCAAGTGAGCGAAACCTTTCAATTCATTGCCAAAACCCAATTCGGGCTCGAAGAAGTGCTGGCCGGCGAACTGGCCCAATGTGGTGCCACCGACATTTTGGTCATCAACCGTGCCGTATCTTTTCGCGGCGGGCTGTCCGTAATGTATGCCGCCAACTACTGCTGCCGCACCGCCCTCCATGTGCTCATGCCTGTGCTGGATTTCAAATTTCGCGACAAAGAACAGTTCTTCGCTCAAATCAAAGCTTTTCCCTGGGCGGGCCATTTCACGCCCGAGAAAACCCTTTCGGTGGACACCGTCATGTCCGATTCCATTTTTAGCAATTCCCACTACGTTTCCCTCTATTGCAAAGATGCCATAGTCGATTATTTCCGCGACAACTTCGGCAAACGCCCTTCGGTGGCTCTGGACAATCCCGACATCAAGATACATGTACACATTCGCGGCCACGAATGTTCGGTTTCTCTCGACAGTTCGGGCGATTCCCTCCACCGCCGCGGCTATCGCGTGCAGCAGGGCGCCGCTCCCATGAGCGAGGTGCTGGCTGCCGGCATGTTGCTGCTGAGCGGATGGGACCGCAAAACCCACCTCTTCGATCCCATGTGCGGCTCGGGCACCCTGCTCACCGAAGCCGCCATGATAGCTTCCAACATACCTGCGGGCTATTACCGCCGTTCCTTCGGTTTCCGCAACTGGAGCAATTTCGACGAGGCCCTTTGGAAACAGGTGAAACAAACCGCCGACGATGCCATCTGCGATCCCAAATGCGAGATTACTGGCTCCGACCGCTCCGAAGTGGCCATTATGGTAGCCGATAAAAACGTCCGCTCGGCCAAACTTCATAAAGATATCGAACTCATAGAAACCGATTTTCAGACCTTTCTTTTCCCTAAGGAGAAAGGCTTCATCATCACCAATCCGCCTTACGGCGAACGCATCAAAACCGACGACATCATCGAGCTTTATAAAGAAATAGGCAACACCCTCAAAAATCATTGCGCCGGCTACACGGCTTGGATCATCAGCTCCCACTCCGAGGCACTGAAGTTTGTCGGTCTCAAACCATCCAAAAAGATACCCCTGTTCAACGGTCCTTTGGAATGTCGTTTTGTGAAATTCGAGATATTCGAAGGCAGCCTGAAGGCGAAAAAAGAAAAGGAAAACAGCGGCGATGCCCCTGCTGGGGAAGCCGCGCTGTGATGATTCCGGCCTAAAAATTCGGTTAACTGAACAAATAATTCTATTTTTGTAATCTAAGCTTATTCTACCACACACATGAAAAATATCAAACTACTGCTGACGACATTGCTCTTGCTAACCTTTGCAGGAATGGCTTCGGCCGGCAACTTTCTCGATGTAAAAGTTTTCACTGGATACAAGATAACTTCACTTAATTTTACCCCACTTTCGGGAAAATACAGCATGTTTTTTGCTGATAAAAAGATCATAGATATTCTGAAGAACGAAACCATACTGCTCAGGATAGAAAAAGATTCCATCAAGATCGTAAAAGGAACCCAAACCCTGGGTACCTATACTTCGCTCACGTTGAGTGGGGGAGGTCTTTTGAATTCCTTCAAAGTAAAGCCCGGCAATACAGAAGCGAAAGAGCGCATCTATGATGATGATCTTCGCCTATCCGTTGTCGATGGCAAATTTCTTATCATCAACCATGTCGAGATTGAAAACTATGTGGCTGGAGTGGTCCAGTCCGAAGGGGGTGGCAGCGTAAAGGATAACGATTTCTATCTGGTGCAGGCCATTACCTGCCGCACCTATGCGCTCAATAATCTGAAAAAACATTCCAAAGAAGGTTTCAATCTTTGCGACAGCGTTCATTGCCAACTCTATCAAAACCGCTGCAAGAACTATGAGATACTGGCCGCGACCTATAAAACAGCAGGCGACGTAATTGTGGATAAAGATAACAAAATGATTGCAGCAGCTTTTCACTCCAATTCGGGCGGACAAACCATCAATTCGGAGGACATCTGGAACATCCCCACTACTTATCTGAAGGCTGTGAATGATACTTTCTCGTTGAAAATGCCCAACGCCACCTGGGAATACAAGATACTTCAAACCAACTGGCTCGACTACCTGAAAACGCGTTTCAACTACGATGTAGTCGATCAAGCCAAGAAAAACTATGCGCTCACTTTTAAACAGGATAAACGTCAGGTGTTTTTTGCCGACAGTATACCTCTCACAGCCATACGTCAGGATCTGGGACTGAAATCCACCTGGTTTTCTATTGTCGACAATCAGGGCGGCTATCTGATATTCAAAGGCAGGGGCTATGGCCACGGAGTGGGTCTGAGCCAGCAGGGGGCCATTCGCATGGCGCAATTGGGCTATAGCTACATGGACATCATTAAGTTTTACTATAAGGATGTCAATGTGGTGAACTATGATGAGCTGATAAAAAATTAGCCTTTCCGGCATAGCGTAAAAGCGTTTTTCCGGTTTGTGCTTGTCAACATATAAGTATGTACTGGAATCGCTATCCCTTTTTGCGGATATTGCTTGCTTTCCTTTCGGGAATATTACTCGCGCTATACACCGGATGCACCCGTCCGCTGCCCATATATCTTCCGGCCCTGCTGTTTCTTATTTATTCGGTACAGGTCATTGTATTTCAGAAGAAGCTTTCCTATCGTTTACGTTGGATACCGGGTTTGCTCATCTTCTTCTTCTTTATGATATCGGGCTATCAGTTGAAAGTTTGGCACGATGCTCCCAATCAATCGGATCATTATACGAAATTCCTTTCGACGAAAGCTATTGTCGAATGTACGCTCACCGAACCATTACAGGAAAAAGAAAAGACTTGCAAAGCGGTTGTAGAAATTACTGCTGTCAGAGATTCTTCCTCCTCTCACAAGACTTCCGGCAAAGCCATCATTTATTTGCAGAAGGATAGTCTTGCGCAGAAGCTTGTTTATGGCGATAAAATAATGCTTTACGGAAATTTTCACCCGGTAAGCCCGCCCATGAATCCGGGCGAGTTTGATTACAAGACCTATCTCCACAACCGTTCCATTGAATATTCTGCTTTCATCAAAACCGGCGATTGGAAGTTGGTATCCTCCGGAAACGGAAATCCTATTCAAAGATACGCTTACAGCCTGCGTCAAAAACTTTTGAACATACTCAATAAAAGTGGTATTTCGGGAAAGGAATATGCTGTCATCTCGGCTTTGCTAGTGGGCTATACCGACAAACTCGATGCTGACCTCATTAAAGATTATCAGGGAAGCGGTGCCATGCACATATTAAGTGTTTCGGGTATGCATGTTGGGGTCATCTACCTATTCCTCAACTTTCTTCTTTTTTTCTTCGATAAATTCAAATATGGAAGAGTACCCAAGGCCGTTATTCTGATATTGTTCGTCTGGAGTTATGCTATACTCACGGGTCTTTCGCCCGCTGTGATGAGGGCTTCTACCATGTTTACCTTTATTGCCTTTGGCAATGCTTTACGCTATCCACCAAACCTGCTCAATACCCTGGCCGTATCCGCTTTTGCTTTGTTGGTTTACGACCCTTATTTCATAACCGATATCGGATTTCAACTTTCCTACCTTTCGGTGCTGGGCATTATCCTTATTTATCCTTATATCTATAAAAGCTGGGGGGCACATAACCGATTGCTCGATAAAATTTGGTCCTTGATAGCCGTTTCTCTAGCCACCCAGATCGTTACCTTTCCATTGAGCATGTTTTATTTTCATCAGTTCCCCAACTTTTTCATATTAACCAATCTGGTGGCGGTTCCCTGGTCAGCTGTAGTGATTTATCTGGGCATAGCCTGCCTGATCTTTAATTCAGTTCCTTTTCTTTCAGTCCTTCTTTCCAAGGCCCTGACATGGTCCCTCATTTTCCTGAACGGTTCCATTTCATTTGTAGATAGATTACCTTATTCGGTCTCAGTCTCAATATCGCTTTCCCCTTTTGAAACCATAATAATCTACCTAGCCATTGGAGCTATTCTGCTATGGTTTTCCGCCAAAAAACCAAAATGGATGCTTTCGGGCCTTGTTTTCCTACTGCTCTTTACTGCCTCTATATCTTTTCGAAAAGTAAGTCTGAAACAAGAGAAAAGGATTATAGTTTATAATATAGCCAAGCATACTGCTATTGATTTTATAAACGGAAATTCCTGCTATTTCGTTGCCGATTCATCCCTACAAAAGGATACCCGAAAGCAGGATTTCTTTATTAAAAACAGTCGCATAAATTACCAAACCAATATGCTGAAAAGTCTTTATCTTCCTGATACCACGAACACGTTTGCTGATGAAGTTTTCTATAAAAAGAGTAATTTTATAAGTTTCGCAGGCAAAAGAATGGCAATTGTTAATAATATGACAGTAAGCGCTCAGAAGATCAAGATTGATTTTCTGCTGATAACCCATAATTCCAAAATGGGGCTGGATGAAATATTACAGCAATTTCAACCGGGATTGATCATTATCGATGCTTCCAACAACCTCTATTATACAGAACAATTGTTGGCCCAGTGTCGGAAAAGAAATATAGCATGCTTTTCCACCTCCCTTTCGGGAGCATGGATACTCAAAATCAAGGATAACTAAATGCTATTTACAGTTCTTAACAATAAATGAGCCCAGATTTTTTCCTGCGTTCATATACGCGTTCGTTATTCTGAGGCCGGCATCGTAATTGGCAAATGAAGTAGCGGTACCAATAACTTTAGTTACCGAAATAGAGGCCAGAACATTCGAAGGATTAGCCGATTCGATTATATCTACTTGAATGTTAACATAAGTATCTTCTCCTATATCATGGCCAAAAGTTGAAACGCCCGTATATACACCGGGTTCTATCTTGGTAGTTTTTACCAGAATGGTATAGGTAGTAGAGGCTTCACCATTCACAGAAGTAGAGACAATGCCTAGTTTTTTCATGGAGTTATTGAACCATTTCAGAAATTCAGGCTCATAGCGGGCCATCCTGTCATTGGTCCATTTTATTGCCCAACTATCACCCGATCCTGATTTCATACGATTTTGTTCCTGAGTTTTTTGTTTGATATAGGCATCTTCAGTAAGATCGCCTACCATCATATTGTCGTAACAGAATTTCAGGCTTAATGAAGTTTGCCCTTTTAGAAACTTAACATCGCCACTGATGAACTTGGTAAATCCATTGCTCCCAAAACCCGGACCCGGTTGTGCAATGCAAATCGAATAATTTATGGCCAATAGGACAATTGCTAATAATGTTTTCTTTGTTTTCATGATTAATGATTTTGGAGATTAATACTATTCAAATGTTATTCTTCTGATTCGTCTTTGTCTTTTTTACTTTTCTTATCTTTTTTCTCCTTTTTCCCGGGTGTTATCTCATCCTCTGTTTCATCTTTTATTACTTTTTCTTTCTGAGTGCATATTTTGGTAATCAGTTTGCTGATTTTTTCAGCAGCTAAAGTATAAGCATTTGTGATCTTCATGGAAGTTACTTTCATATCGGTTGGCTCATCAGTTACTCCCACGATATT
>CAZNRQ010000034.1:0-559 GCA_964574845.1 uncultured Bacteroidales bacterium | reverse complement strand
CTGCTTTCTGAATCTACAATGATCGCTTGAAGATTAACATAGGTGTCGCGTTTATTGCCGTTAGAGCCATTAAAGTATCCCGGTTCCAGTTTCTTAGTTTGAATAACCATAGTGTATTTGCTATCAGTAGCATTTTTGGCAGCAACTAGGTTCATCCGCTTTAAGCCTTTGTTGAGTTGCTCAACGAATTTGGGCTCGTAAATATCAATACGATCGGAAGACCATTTTTTTACAAATTTATCCCCTTCGGCTGCTTTTCGGAATTCGGACTTCTTTTGTTTTAAGTATATGTCCTCTGTAAACTCCCCAACCTTCATCCCTTCATAACTGAATTCAATGTTCAGCTTCGTCTGTCCTTTAAGGATATCAGGTGATCCATTATACAAAAATGCATCTTGAGCACGACCTGTATTGGATAATAGAATCAAAATTGTCAAAATAATGAGTGATTTTATGGTCTTCATAATTTACTATTTGTGGTTTAAAAAAATGTCGTCTCGCAAAGATAAAATTATTTCCATTTTATTCTTATTTTTTAACAAAAAAGCTTCTTTTTGAA
>CAZNRQ010000033.1:11576-14711 GCA_964574845.1 uncultured Bacteroidales bacterium | reverse complement strand
CCCCATATGATCTCAAATTTTTCCTACCTTTACATAAGAAAAACTAAGTTTAGCATGTTACAGTTAGAAGTAGAGATAGAATCCAATTCAGGCTTTTGTTTTGGGGTGCGCAAGGCCATCAAAAAGGCCGAAGCGGTGCTGAAGAATGGTGAAGAACTGATGAGCCTGGGCGAGATAGTGCACAACGATCAGGAGATAAAACGCCTGGAAACCAAAGGTATGATCACCATCAGCAAAGAGCAGTTCCGTCAGGTGCATCACAAAACCGTGTTGTTCCGTGCCCATGGTGAAGCCCCCGAAAGTTACGATATTGCCCGTCGGAACAACATCACCGTGATAGATGCTTCCTGCCCCATTATACTGAAGCTGCAGGACAAGATATTTCAATCTTATCAGAACAACGAGAACATTTACATTTTCGGCGTACCCAACCATCCCGAGATTGTGGCTTTGAATGGCAAGATAAACAACTCGGCCCATGTGTTCGAAAAATTCGAAGATCTGGATCTGGGCAAGATACCCCCTCATATTACCTTATACAGCCAGACCACCAAAAGCCTCAAACAGTTCTATCATATCATCGAGGCCCTTCGTTCGCAAGGTATACAGGTGCATGTGGTCGACTCCATCTGCCGTCAGGTATCCAACCGCGAACAAGAGCTGAGGGAGTTTTGCCGCCGTTTCGATGCCATAGTGTTTGTGGCCGGGCAGAATTCATCCAACGGCAAGCAGTTGTACGAAATCTGCCGTCAGGAAAACGTAAACACCAACTTTGTGAGCAGTGTGGAAGAAATTAAGATAGGTTGGTTCAGCTTGAATCAAAAGGTAGGCATCTGTGGTGCCACATCCACACCCTTGTGGCTGATAGAGCAGGTAAAAGAGTATTTGTTAGCCCTCTGACAGGGTTTCAGGCTCCGTGATTTCTTCATCGTTTCGGTGATAGATGTCGAGAGCGACAATGACAGCAGTAAACGACCAAAAAGGAATGGAGCATTTGTCCGAATCCAGAAAGTTGTTCATGGTCCCATGAATAAAATAGGTGACCAAGCCCAGGAAATAGACCAGGCATAGCAGCCTCACCTCTGCATTTTTTGATCGTTTGTATAATCTAACGGCGGTGAAACCTACCGAAAATACAATAGCCAACACACTCAGAATTCCAAAAACTCCCGATTCGGCCAGGGGTCCTATATATTCGCTATGCGCCGTTCCTTTGTCGCCGGCATTGGTACTGATAATGGTCTTGTTTTGCGTTTTCTGGAAAGGAGCGTAGATAAACTGATAGGTTCCCGGTCCCCATCCCCAGAAAGGACGTTTTTCGAACATTCGGAAAGCCGACTGCCAGCGGTTGATGCGTTCGAGGTTGGAGGCATCGGACGATATGTTGGAGATAGATTCCACATGTTCCACAAAATTGGCCGAAGAGTCCTGTTTGTTCTTTTCCAACGACCATAATATCTCTTTCTGGAAATAGAAGAAGGCTACCAGTCCAACAGCCATCATCATGAATACCCAACGGAATTTTATTTTCAGCAGCAATATCAAAGCGATGCCAAAAGCGGCTACCACACTGATCCAGGCTGCACGGCTATAAGAGAAATAGAGGCCTGCCAGCAGAATGAAGAACAAAATGCCGGCAAATAATTTCTGAGTACGGGTATATTGTTTGTCGAACAGAAATCCGGCAAATATCGGTACATACATTGCGATGGCTGCTCCATAGGCCGTATGGTCGTTATAGAAAGGGTCCATCACCCAGTGAGCCGCTTGTTCGTCGAATGCCCACAGATATAAACGATAGGTAGAATAGAAAATAACGATACAAAGAGGAATAACGTATAACCAGCTAATCAGTTTTATGATGTTGATTTTCTTGAAAAGCAGAATTACTATGAAATAGAATGGGATAATAAACCAAAGTCTGGCAATCAAATATTTTAAAGATACCAGTGGCATTTCGCTGGTAAAGGTGGTAACAAGCAACCATAACAGATAGACCATTATGATAATGCTGACAGGATGCCGAAGTATCTTGCCATCATATTTTCGTTCGAAAAGCAGCTTAATAAAAAATAGAATGAGTACTGCAAACAACAGGGGCTCGGTGGGCAGCGATAATGAAAGCTGATCTTCGAAATCGCGCAGGTTGAACGCCAGAGGAGTGGCCAGAATGATAAAATACAAGACCTTATCCAGTGCGAAGAAGAACAGAACTATCAACAAGAGTGCTACCGGCAACAGCGAAAGCCAATAAAATTCCTTAATGATGGAGTAAATATTAAATGCAATAAAAACTGCACTAATGATATAAACCCATATTAGCTTTTTATCGTGGCTCACTGCAAGTATTATTGAGTAATTTCTTCAGTTTTTCTTCTGGCGCCGATAAAGGAAAAAAGCATTAATGAAAATAATATAGCAGAAATTGAGGTGATGGTAACTATGAGCCACCTGATGGGATACGATTTTTTATCAGCAGGTACCGGGGTCGTTACAATATTGGTATAGGTGAGTTCTTTGGTCATATCGCTCAACGATCTGTCGTATTCACCTTTTAATCCATTATAAGAACCGACCAGGCTTTCCAGATAAGATTGAAGAAGACAATATTCACCTCCATAAGTCTTCAGGTTTTCCAGCGTAGTTGAGATATCGTTCTTTACATTGCCTTTTCCTCCGGAAACATTTTTCACATACCCCTTACTATATTCTTTCACCTGTACTCTGTAATCAAGAATGTTGTATTGTGTCCTTAAATATTGCAGGCGATTTTCGATGCTGTCTATCTGGTGCATCTTATTCATCATCTGCGAATAATTTATTTTAACGATCTCTGCAGTCTTGGCTCTTTGCAATTCTCTGGCCTTAAGGTTCATTAAATTGATAAATTCTTTCACCATATCGCAAGCCTGAACAGCATCATGATCCGATATTTCAATAAGTACTGATTCGTATTCCGTTTTCTTGATATTCAGATTGCTTTTCAACCTCCCTAACACTTTGGTTCGGAAATACAAATCGTTAGTGTCAATTTTATATTCCTGATTAAGCTTAAATTTTTTAACAATACTGAGCAGCAGATCTTCGGAGTTAAGCAACTGAAGCATTTGTTCTGTATTATTTTCAGCCGAATAG
>CAZNRQ010000033.1:0-11566 GCA_964574845.1 uncultured Bacteroidales bacterium | reverse complement strand
TCTAAGATATCAATAAATGCGTACTGTTTTTCATCAGGTTCTTGCAACCAAACGAATTTTTGTAATTGTGGTACCTTATTATTTTCTTCAAATGATTTTCTCTTGTCAATAAATGCTTCATCACCAAGTTCTAAAGTCAGACCTATTCTAGTGTATTCACTGTCCTCCTGGTCGGGAATTTTTTTTTTGAAAAATTCTCAATGATGATCAATACCAGTATTGCCAATAAAAGAGCAGAAATGGCTGATACCAGAATTATCACCCATCTTACCGGCGTTGATTTCCGTTCAGCTTTATATCCCCTCTCTACAACAAACTTTGCAGGCAGTTCCTCCTGTGCATCCACTTTCGCTTCTTCGTATTTTGATTTGATGAGACTAAGTTGTTTCTTTTCGAGTTCCAACTCATCGCGCAACGATACATAAGCGCTTCCGTACTCGCCCAATTGTTTAAGTTTTTCTTCAATAGCTGCTATACCGGCCTTATTATTTTTTGCCAGTTCAAGAGCCAGCTGTGTATTGTAGGCTTCCGACTGTGTCTCATAGTCGTTGATTCCCAGTTTTCTTAAAACCGTGAGGGAATCTTCCATGAATTTGATTTCGCTGATCAGTTTTTTGTATTCGGTTTCAACAATTTTAAAAGCTTTAAAGGCTCTTTCTTTCTGCATTTTATTTTTCACCGAATCCAGTTGGTCTGAAATATAATTAGCAATATCGGCAGCCATTTGAGGGTCCTTATCCAAAACGGTTATTTCAACGGCCATAAATTCAGTCCTTCTGTACGAAATATTGTCGCTGAATTCCTGAAATAAGTTGGTCATTTTGTATTTCGAATCTGGATCAATATCGTAATGTTGCAAAAGATTGAATTTTTTTACCACTCTTGAACGTATCTCATTCGAATTAAGAATTTGAAGCAATTGCTCCGACTGCTCCTCTTCTCCAAATTCCATAATATCCTGTTTGCCTCCGAAATTGTCCGACAGAAGTGCCTTGGATATAGCATTCGTTGATGTTGGGAACAAAATAACCGACGATTTGTATTTAGGGGTAATCAGGAACGACAGTGCACCTGAAAGTATAGCGGCAACCAACCCGATGATGATGAGGTGTTTTCTCCATTTATACAGAAAAAAAATAAAGTTGGTAGTGTTAAAATCTACTTGATTATTTTCTCCTTGGGTCATGTAACAAAATCTGTTTGGATGTGCTTGTGTCGGGCAAAAGTATATCTTTTTTTAACACGAAAAGTAATTTAGAAAGATTTTGTATTATCTCTCTCCTTTTGTCAGTATGCTGATGAAGGCTCCAATGTTGAGCAGTTTTGTTACTGCAGCTGTAATAATTGACAGTACAACCATAATCATAAAGCTTATCTTCCAGTTAAATGGGAGTAGTTGACTTAGGATATTGAAAATATAAACAGCAATAACAAAAATCCCCAACAGTAAAAGGTATTTGAAATTGAACTGGAATTTGAATATTTTTACTACCAGCAATACCTGTATGAAAGCCATAATCATTTGCGTGGTTAAACTCGCATAGGCCGATCCGGTTGCTTCCAGTTTGGGAATCAGAATAAAATTCAGGGCAAGGTTCATAACCATTCCGCTGAACGCTACTAAATTTAGGTATTTTAAGTTGCCATTGGCTGTCAGCAGGGTCCCGAAAACGTAGGTAGTCGAAATAGGAATGAAACCTATCATAAGTATTCCAAATATCCAGGATGTCTCTCCAATCCGTGTTTTATATAGTTCCAGGGCTTCGTTAATATGCTGAGGATACAGTAAGGTCATGATGTCTAGTCGGTAGAAGTAAGCTCCCATAGCAACTGTGATAGAAAGAATAAAAAGCAAAGTGAACGACAGTCGTGTCAAATGTTCTACATTCTCTTTAAACTTCAGCATGCGCGCGAATAAGGGCAGCAATATGACTGCAAATAGATAAGCGATCATGTTGGAAGCATCAAGCAGCCGATAAGCGGATGCATAAAGTCCGGCCTGCTGATCACCGAGTTTGCCGGGCAACAGGCGCTCGATCATTACCGAATCGATACGGTTATAAAAGGTCATCAAAAGAACCAGAACAGCAAAAGGGAAACTCTTTTTGATGATCATGATAAAGAATAAGCGATTCCAATTCAATTTGTTGAATTGAGCTTTTTTAATAACAATGAAAAGAGCAACCAAAGCTGTAATTATATAGGATGCTGTCTGAGCAAAAATGAACCATTCTATTCGGAAGGGTTCATTGAAAATATGGCCCCATAACAAGGCACCACAAATTATAATCATGATAACTCTGTCCAGAACTGAGATGACGCTATCGGTCTTAAAGAAATGAAGGCCCGAAATGTTGGAACGCAAATAAAGAATAAACGAAGTAAGGAACTGATTGAAACAAAGTACCAATAGCAGCAGCATCTGCTGACTGTTGTAGCCAATAATAAGTCCTGCCGATATAGTGATCACACAATAAACTATGGCCAGCAGGAATTTCAGGATTAGTAGGCTCGAAAAGTGTTTATTAAGCAGGTGATGGTTCTGTGCAATATTCTTATTGTTGAAATTGGTCAGTCCCAGATCCAGAAAAATATTGAAAATAAAGGTCAGGTTGAAAACAGCAAAGTAAAAACCAAATTGTTCAGCACCCACGGTATTCTGAACCGTACGGTCTATACCCAATATCCAAAACGGCTTGATCAGCAGATTCAGGAATAAAAGGATCAACAGGTTGGTGATGAATTTACGATGTTGATGCATATTGGCTTTTACGGGATAAAGAAAAAGTTCTGAGTGGAATGCAATTTCTCGTCAAAATCGACCAGTTCGTTTTCGGTCAGTACTTTCACTGTATAATTCAGATTTTTTATAAAAGTAAAACAATTTTCCCGGTTTTCATTCTCCCAAAGTTCAGTATAAATAATGGGGCGATGTTTCTTTATCGTTTCAATGCCACCCTCCAAAACAAAGAATTCGAAATTCTCCACGTCAAGTTTTATGGCATTGACAGCCTGAGTAATTTTGTTTTCCTTTAAAAAGATGTCAAGGGTTGTCAAAGGCGTTTTGTATTTTTCGCCTTCATTGAAATCTGTTATACTGTCATGAACCACATGACTCAAGCCTTGCAGTTTTGCTTTTTTCTGAACGGGCATCACCATTTCTATCTCTCCTGTGGTATTCCCCAATGCACTTTTTACAACACTTACATTTTTGATCTTAAAATGCCTGAGCACCCTTTCAAGTGTCTTAATATTTTGTGGTATGGGTTCAAAAGCATAAATTGTTGCATGTGGATGTGTGCGGGAAAGATGCACCGCCATGGCTCCGATATTGGCGCCTATGTCCAGTATGATATTGCCGTCAGCAACCATGTCGCGGAAATAAACAAAATCGCCTTCCTTTTTATTTCGCTTCAGAGTTTTGATGATATAAAGCGAAAACCAGTAAAGATAAGTTTCGAAGCCCAATAGCTTCTGAAGTATGGTTTTTATCAGATTTTTCATCCGCCGCTTATCAGGTGCAAAACCATAACATCATCGCCATCCTTTATAAAAGAAGTGGAATAGTTTTCCTGTTTTATCAATTTTCCGTTGATCTTAATAATGAGCATTTTGAAAGTGAACTTCTTTAATGCCAGTAGTTCGGTAATACTGAGTTTGTCAGCCTCAAACGATTCATTATTGTTATTGAGAATAATGTTCATTTATGTGTTATTTCTTTAGTAATAATTCTAGCACGGTGTTGGCCTGCATATTAGAAGTGATTCCTACGCGGGGCGCTAAAGGTGGATTATCTTCAGTGGCTTCGCTTAAACCATCTCCGCAAATATAAAGGTTTCCCGATTGCTTCATTTGTATAATGTTGCTATCTCCCCATCCCGCCATACCGACTCCTGATACCAATGGTTTTTCGGGCATTTCGGTGAGAACAGTCTCAATAATCATTTTCTTCATATCTGCCCTGTCGAAAGCTTCTACAATAATATCGCAATTTTTGAATAACTCCACAATATTTTCGGGATTGAGTTTCACATCCACTGCTACAACTTCAACAGAAGGATTGATCCTGTTGATATTCTCCTTAAGGGTAGGAGCCTTCTTTAATCCTATCTGATCATAAAAATAATATTGCCGGTTCAGGTTACTTTCGGCAACCACATCGAAATCGCAAATGATCAGTTTCCCCACACCCACTCTCGCCAATGCTACGGCACAATTGGAGCCCAGTCCGCCGCATCCTGCAATGCCAACAGTATGGTTCTTAAGTGCTGATTTTATCTGTTCGAAGGTCATGTTCAGTTTTAAAGTACAAAAGTAAAAAATTATAGGTGAGTGAATTTGATTTCGATAATTTAATTCAATCGTTATGCAAGCTATTGCACATCAACATTTTTTTCATTTCCCCATCCTTTCGGTTTATAATATTCCTATTTTTGTGCACAGAAATTTTACAAAAAATATTTATATGGACCTTCAGGAATTTAAAACTAAACACAAACTGCTCAAAGAATGGTCTTACGAGATGAAACCAATCGTAAGAGGCTACAACATGCGTACTTTGTACGTTAACGTTGGCAACCACAAAATGGAAGAGAGACCCGTTTCTCAACTGATGAAAGAGAAATTTGTAGGTGGTAAAGGCTTTGGACTTAAGCTGCTGTGGGATGCTACCAAACCCGATACCAAATGGAACGATCCCGACAACGAGATTGTAATCAATACCGGTCCTATTTGCGGTATCACTCAGTATTCAGGTACAGGTAAATCATTGGTGGTGGCTATTTCGCCTCAAACGGATATCGTAGTTGATAGCAATGTCGGGGGGTATTTCGGACCATTCCTGAAATTCTCAGGTTTTGACTCGTTAGAGCTGCAGGGAAAATCAGATAAGGAGGTTATCGTTTACATTGACGGTGTCAACGGCAAAGTGGATATCTACGATGCATCCAATCTTCCTATCGACAGCCATATACTGGCAGAAGAGCTTCATACTGTTTTCGCCAACGACGAAAAAGACAAGATGAATGTTTCTGTGGTTTCTGCCGGAACAGCAGCCGACCACTCCTTAATAGGTATGCTCAACTTTACATTCTACGACGTAAAACGTAAAGTAGTTCGTTTGAAACAAGCAGGCCGTGGAGGTTTAGGAACTGTATTGCGCGATAAAAAGATTCTGGCAGTGGTTGCCAAAGTTCCTGGTGTGAAAGGGAATCTGAACAATGTGGTGGAGATGGAACCCATCATGGAGCGCGGAAAACGCTTCAACAAGGAAATGCGCGAACTCGACGATTCACAATGCCAGATGCGCAAGATCGGCACGGCCCACCTTACTCATATCATGAACGATTACGATCTCTTCCCCACCAATAACTTTAAGTTCGGAAGCCATCCTGATGCTATTAAGGTTCATGCCAATGTTTACAAAGAGCGCTTCACTCAGAATGTCCCCGATGGTTGTTGGATAGGCTGTAATATGTCTTGTGCCAAAGGTGTGGATAATTATTTACTGAGAACCGGTCCATATGCAGGTTCACGTGTTATCGTGGACGGTCCTGAATACGAAACAGCCGCTTCTCTGGGTTCCTGCGCCGGTATCTTCGATCCCGACTTCACCATCGAAGCCAATTTCTATTGCGATACTTATGGCATTTGCACCATCACCTGGGGAACCATTTTGGGGTTTGTGATGGAATGTTATGAAAATGGCATATTGAACGAAGAGCGCACCGGGGGCGTGAAACTCAATTTCGGAAACTCCGACGGAGCTATGGAAATTCTTCATCAACTGGCCCGCGGCGAAGGTTTCGGATTGATAGCCGGACAAGGTGTCCGCAAAATGAAAGAACTATTTGTGGCTAAAGGTTGGGGCGATGCCCGGTTCCTCCAGGATATTGGTATGGAAAACAAAGGACTGGAATATTCACAGTATGTTTCCAAAGAATCACTGGCTCAGCAGGGCGGTTATGCTATGACCAACAAAGGTCCTCAGCATGATGAAGCCTGGCTGATTTTTATGGACATGGTCAACAATCAAATACCCACCTTCGAAAAGAAAGCGGAAGCATTATATTATTTCCCCATGTTCCGCACCTGGTTTGGCTTGCAGGGTCTTTGCAAACTCCCATGGAACGACGTAGAACCTGCCGACAATCATACCCATGCTGAGCCTGGTAAAGTTCCCGAACATGTCGACAATTATGTGACCATTTATAAAGCGGTTACCGGTGAGCCATTGGATAAGGATTCACTTATAGTGCAGTCTGAGCGTGTTTATCAGTTCCAGCGTATATTCAACATTCGCCGTGGTTACGGTCTTCGCGAGCATGATGCTCAGCCTTACCGTGCTGCTGGTCCTGTTACTGTGGAAGAATACGAATCACGTCAGGAACGTTACGACAAACAAATGCTCGAAAAAATCGGAATCGATCCCGCCGGAAAATCTTCAGAAGAAAAAGTAGCCATTACCCGTAAGTTTCGCGAAAAACAATATGAACTGCTTTTGGATGCGGTTTATTTCCGTCGTGGCTGGACACCCAATGGAGTGCCTACAATAGACAGACTGAAATCCATAGGCATGGATCTACCCGAATTGCTGGAAGTCATTTCCGACAAACAATAAATGAAAAGGCTGCTGATTGCAGCCTTTTTTTATTATGAGTGGGTGAGAATGTATAAAATTTCTCGCTCACTTCGCATTCATCCTCCTTCGGATTATGCCTGGGTATTGAAGTTTGAATAAAAATAATTAGGGCGTGTCCCCCTACGGGGGCCGGGCTTTACGCTGCAAGTCCTCATTCCGCTACGCTCCCTTCCGGGCTTTCCACTACAATCCCTCACGCGGGGGGCAAACAGCCTGCCTATCCATAAATAGCACATCGCCCATCAATCTTTCAACCGTTTTAACAGTGTATAAAAAACTATTCCTTCACAAACTTCCTTACCACACATCCTTCCTTTGTGGTAAATTTAATAAAATACAAGCCAGTTTCAAGACTGCTGATATCAATTGTTTGGTCATAGAGTGGTTTTAGGAGAAGTAGTTTGCCACTAATGTTGTACACTTCAACAATGGCTGATGTGCTTAAGCCATTAATGTATAGGTTTGTTTTGGCAGGGTTAGGGTATATTGTTATGTCTTCATTTGATAGTTCATTATCTTTTATTCCCGTTGTATTCGTAAATTTAAAAATAGCTCCATTCCCTACTGCGTAACCCGGCATTGAATCGACAAAATACATTGCATTCAAAGAATGAGTTCCTGCTAAACACTGAGACCAGGAATTACCTCCATCAATTGTTTTATATAAAACCATATAGTTAATATCGTCTCCACCAGCAACAAACCCATGATTGGCATCTGTAAACCATATTGAGTTTAATTGAGCAAGGAAATTAAATACTAGATGGTTCCAGGTATTACCACCATCAATAGTTCTGTATACTCCGTTCTCTATAGTTGCAGCATAACCCGTATCGGCAGTTGGAAAATAAATAGAATTTGTAATAACCGTGTGTGCAATATCAACCTGAACTGTGGCCCATGAAATTCCGCCATCGGTGGTTTTAGAAATTTTGCCATCATCACGGCCCAGGTAACCATTTAATGAATCTTTAAAGAATACAGACTGTAGTATAGGTAAATTGGGATCGTGAAAACCTATAGTGTCCCAAGTAGTTCCACCATTTATTGTTTTGAGGACATAGATCCTTACTTCATTGGACCAGGCTGTTGCAAATCCATGTCTTTTATCTGGAAAGCAAATGTTTTTGATTTCAATAAAATTAGGGTTTGTGTAGCTTGTATACCAGTTAGCACCACCGTTTTGGGTAACCAACAAATAATTATCACGAGCTCCAAATCCTTTATGGGCATTCAGAAAGCATAATGAGAACGCAGGCCCATTACTATTTATCTGGTTAAAATTTAATCCTCCATTGGTTGTTTTATACAAATTACCTTCGAATGAACTAACATATCCAGTATCAGCAGAAACAAAATACACAGAAGTTAAGGTTGCATTTGGAGCCGAAGTAAGAGGAATCCATTGGTTTTGTGCATTTGCAAAACTTATGCATAAGAAGCCTAATATAATGATAATTTTATGCTTATTTTTCATGATTTTATGCATTTAATTAATTCTTTCCCAATATTCTCCGCAACCATTATCAAAGCGAAGCCAGCCTTTTTCTTTTTGGTAATATAAGGTATTTAATCGCAACGAATCAATAATTCCATTTATGGTATCGCCAAAATGTAATTTAATAACATTATTATAAACAATATTATTAACGTGAAGAGTGTCAACTAAATTTGAAAAAGGTAGATTAAAAGGTGATACTTTAAAATTATCCCATGAACAAAGTATCAAAAAATCTATGTGATGTGGGTACCCATTTACGATATTCATCCAGGATTGAGGTGCAATTGTATCAATTCGGTCGAAGTTAATAATAATGCTTTCATATTTTGAATCATCATAATCATGCTTATTTATACTGTGCTGAATATCTGTTACTTTATATACTCTATTTCTATTATGATTACTTAAAAATTTTAATGTATCCCCCACATGATATATATTCCAGGCTTTTTGATCATCAGTCAAATAATAATCTTGCACAGAATTTTTTTTACAAGAAAATAAAATGAAAGAAGAAATAAAAAGAATTCTTATAATGGCTCTCACGATATTTATCAATTTACTGCAAAATTATTTTTTCAAATTTAAGCAAATTTTCCTGATTAATAATTTTAATGAAATAAGTTCCTTTAGGATTACCTGATAAATCTATTTTTGAATTCTGGTTAGAAAGTTTTGCAGAATAAACCGATTGCCCGTACACATCAAATATTTCAACTGTTATTTCTATTTTCTCATTAATATTAATCCAAATATATTGCTCAGTTGGGTTTGGGAATATTGTAATATTTATCGGATTCTCAATCGCTTCATTATTTGAAATACTATTAATTAATGTACTATTTAAATTAGAATTCTGAATTTCTGCATCACTATATTCGTCATTTGATTGTGTTTGCGTCAATCTTTTATTTCCTCCATCGTTTGTTGGATTATATGGTAAATTAAAAATATTATATTGTCCTTCCCTGGGCAAACATGAACTAACTAGTTGAATTTTAGCGGAGAAATTACTTCCTTCAATAGCTTTAAATCCTGGCTCTAAAAAAATTTCTTTACCTGCAATATATTTTATGTCCGCAAAACAAGTATTTGTTTCTTCATTTGATCGTAATATTTTCGCTGTAGAATGTAATTCATTAATTGCTTCAATACTACTGGAGTGTTATTCAACAATAAATTTCCCAGTATATGTATTATTAAAATTTGTGATTTTATATAAGTAAAGTCCAGAATGAAATTCTACTCTATTTAATTGTAGTACGTTTCCTTCAATGATTCTTATTTCTTTAACTAATCCTCCATATATGTTGTAAATATCGAGACAAGAGCCTGCCAGGGAATTACCATTTATGTCTCTTAAAATTGATAAATTAATAATAGGGTTTGGCATTACTAATATAACTTTACTAATTGATTCATTATAACAGTTTGTACTAGTGATATAATTTCCTTGATAATAGCATCCGGTATATAAACTAATATTAGAAATTGGATATTCCGTAATAGAACCATCCATGTGATATAATAAAGTATCATTTGATGTAAAGCATAATAACTCATTTCGTGGATTCGCAAGAATATTATAATTATAAGAAAATAGAAATCCCTTGACACTTCCAATACCCTCTATCCAAACATCTCCAACCATCGTAAAAGAACTCCACATAAAATATCTATTTCTATATTGATTTCCAATTAGAATTGTATCAATATCCATACATCGTAATACATGATTTCCCCAATATGATTGTATAGTTACAGTGTCTCCAATATTCATATTGAAGTCGTAAATCAATTTTTCATTTATAGAATCTTTAAATAGAAAAAAAATCTTTTTTGACAATTCATCTTGTCTCAATCCTCCAAAATAAATAGTATTTGGGCTGGAGATATGAATGGTCGAATCAGTTAGCCCATTATTATAAAATATCTTGTCATAATAATGAGTTCCTATAATAGTATCTCCAAATATTCCAAAATGAAAAGTATTCTTTTGCATACTGTCAGAATGAGCATAATCAGTATAATAAAATTCTAAAACATTCCAAACTGCATTTGAATGTGGAAATGGATGATAGGTTGCTTGTCCACTTAGGCTTTTAATGAATATTACCATCAAAACGACAGTCGATATCAATTTTATAATTTTCATTTCCAATGTTTTTTAATGATCAAAAAGTCCTTTAAAAAATTCTTCATAAATTTAAGAACAATTGTTGACATATCTCAACAAGTATGAAATTTATTCCAATTCTAAATAAGATATACTTTTTCGCACAATCTAAAATTTCAATAATCCTTTGTATTATTCTATAAATAATCACACAGACTTGCGCTGAACATAGATGAAGTGTCAGCGCATGTCCCGTTTTAACGGGAGTTCATAAATTCTTCCTACTCCCCTTCAGGGGAGGCTGGGTGGGGCAAAAAAAACTCCCGAATCTTTTCAAATTCGGGAGTTCCTTTTTCCTAATAGTTTAACAGCCTAAAAGTCTACTCATCCAGTATATCAATCGCCACTTGCGCATCAACACTGGCATCCTCATTAGCAAAAAACATATAAATCTTACCTTCTCCAATCAGGTCCACACCTTTCACTTCTATTTCGGCACCAATTTCCAGTATCTTGGCATCGGCAGGTGCGCTTAATGGCAGATCTGCCGAAGCGCTGTTCCAATATTTCAATTTTCCTCCTGCCATATGGGTTATAAGGTAAGTAAGGTCAGACTTAATCTCAAAATCTATCTTCACAATCGCACCATGGGGCACATCTTTAATATATTCATCCTCCTCAGGTGTGTCAGGTGTTGTATCATCCGGTTCATCACCCGGCTCAGTCTTTTTATGTTCCCCTCTCAAAATAATATTCCGGGCACGGAACCATTTATCGTAAAACGTAAAATTACTCTTCTTAAAATGCTCCATCAGCTTATCCAGTTTTTTCAAAACCACATAAGCCTCCTTCACCAGCATTTGAATTTCTACTCGGGTGGTAGCCCCGCTCGAAATCACCTGTCTGGGCTTCGGTATATGCAAACGGTAAGCATCCACAGCATCAGAAAGGTTGTCAATATCCAATTGCTTAATAATGTAATCTGTACCCATGTCGGTTATGTTGGCATTAGCCAAACCAACAATAAGATCACACGCATCTGCTTTCTCCTGATCACTCCCCTTCATCAAACCCGAGCGTGTAACGCTTGCATTAGTTTTCAACTCATTATTATTCTTATCATCGGCATAGTCATAAACCGAAGCCGCTATAACCAGAGTCATATCCACCATTTCAAACAATCTCATTTTCTTATCTGTGGTAACCCCCGTGCTTTTCAATCCGGTTTCTACGCATTTCACAACAATTTTGTCCTTCAATGCTCCTATTCTGTCATTAGCTTTAACAAAGGGTTGCATCAACAGCCATT
>CAZNRQ010000032.1:6420-14974 GCA_964574845.1 uncultured Bacteroidales bacterium | reverse complement strand
GGGTAATTTATTTGATACAGTTCGACGGCAACCTGGCCTTTTGGGAAACTTATGAATATAAAGAGCTGTTTCCATATTTAGATAAAGCAGATAAAAAGCTGGCTGAGATATTACATCCTGATGCTAAAACAGCTTCGGAAACCGAACCAAAAGATAAAAGTGCCGACACAACAGAATTCGGTCTGCCTAAAGAAAACAATTCATTAGAAAAATACGAAGAGGACCATCCTCTGCTTGCCTATTTACAACCTGCACTGGTTCAAGATGAAAATGGGAACTATTTTCCTAACAAGGGTCCGGTAGTAGGTTATACTTTGCTGAGTGACACTTCCCGTGTGAACCTCATGTTGAAAATGCCTGAGATCGTTAAAGAGTTCCCTCCCAGCCTGCATTTTGCCTGGACCGTACAAGCGGTTGGTGAAAATAAAAACACTCTGAAACTAATAGCCTGCAAAGCGGACTATTACGGAGGACCTGCTATGGAAGCACATTACTATATTACGGATTCAAAATGGAGCGTAGGACAAAATTACGGCAACGAAATTGAAATAGAAATGAATGCGGAAGGAGCTACCATATGGAAAAGAATTACCCAAAATAATATTGGCAAATCCATTGCTATAGTATTGGACGGTTCTGTGTATTCTTTTCCTATCGTACAGGCAGAAATTCCTGGCGGACGCTCGTCCATCACCGGTAGCTTTACCCCTGAAGAGGCGCAGGATATGGCCTGGATATTTAAAACAGGAGGATACCCTGCCCATATTACCATTGATAAAGTATCGGTTTACGATAAAAAGGGGCAACCAATCGAATATTAGGTTGAAAGCCATGTCCTTTTCTGTGAAATAGGTGAAAGTCTATTAAAGTGAAAATAACACAATCCCCGCCCAAAACAAGAGGATAAAGATTTTTTGTTAAATCATGGAGGAGTGTATTCTTTTTTTTAATTTTGAGGATAAAAGAAAGAATATACAAAGCCACCCGGACATAAAAATCCGGCCTGTTAATGGAACTGAAAAACAATAAGTGTTTCCTCATAAAAACTAATTTATAATCAACTAAACCCAAAAAAAATGAAAAAACCCATCGTACTTTTAGTGTTGTTTGCCCTGTTTGTGCAGACCCATTTGTTTGCACAGGAAAACAAAGAAGCTGCAAAAACTCAGATTAAAGCGGCTTTGCTGGTCATTGACATTCAGAATGCCTACCTGCCTATGGTGCCCGACCGAGATAAAGAAGTGGCCATGTATTATATAGAAAACCTGATATCGCTCTTCCGTGCCCATAATTGTCCGGTAATACGCATTTATCAATTGGATACATCCTCGGGTGCGGTTCCCGGCAAGGATTTGTTCGAGTTTCCGGCTACGGTTCCCGTTAAAACCACAGATCCTAAAATCATTAAGACCTATGGGGATGGTTTCAATAAAACCGAGCTCGATAAGGTTTTGAAAGAAAAGGGTTGCAATACGGTTTTTCTTTGCGGTTTAAGTGCCGTGGGTTGTGTATTGGCCACCTGGATTGGCGCACAAGACCACGACTACAATGCCTACATGATTAAAACCGCCATCATGAGTCACAATTCGGTTTACACCAAACAGGTGGAAGACATGTTTGATGCCGTGAGCTACGATATTGTGAAACTATTGCTGGAAACATCAGATAAAAAGTAAGCCCCGCCCCCATACCGAAATTTATACAGGAAACGGGAAATACTCAGTAATCATAAACCGCTTATTAAATAATGATGGCATAACGAAAGGAGAATATCACAACACCCTCCTATAACAAGGAAATAAAGATACTCTGCTAAACATTGGCGGTGTGTATGGTTTTTTTTATTTTTGAGATAAATATTAATAATTTATTTTGCCGGAGAATAAATCATTACATACCAAACTATCATGAAAAAGATAACCCTCCTCTGCTTTTGCTTTCTATTTCTGTGTTTTAGCAGTCATGCGCAGTTGACTCAATGGATCAACTATATGAATGGGTCTATTATTAATTGCTTTACACAGCAAAACAATATCTTGTGGTTTGGGACCACAGGAGGGCTGGTTCGTTTTGACATGACCAACGAATCCATGACCTTTCTGAACAAAGCCAATTCGGGACTGCCCTCAAATGAAATTTCATCTTTGGCATCAAACTCAAGCCAATTATGGGTAGCTACCAATCAGGGTTTAGCCAGATTTGAAAACAATGCATGGGTGGTTTATAATCAGGGCAATTCTTTGCTTCCCTCCGATTATATCAATAAGGTAGTCATGGACCCAACCAAGGTGTATGTTGGCACCGCGAGAGGTTTGGCTGTTTTCAGCAACAACACCTGGCAAATAAACGACTCTACGAATACGAACCTACCCGGCAATAACGTTACCGATATTGATATCGATGCTGGGCAAAATATTTGGTTATGCATAAGCGATTACGGCGGATACGAAGGCTGCGGCAAATTCAGTTCCGGCAATTGGTTACAATTGATGACCCAGAATAAACCCCTATTGTATATCGACCTTAACGGGAACAAGTGGGTAGGTACTGAATTCAGCGGGTTGTATAAATATGACATCAACGGCAACCTCACTATTTTCGACCAGTTGATTACCAATTGTGTTAAAGATATAACTGGCGATTCGGACGGAAATATCTGGCTGGCCCTTTCTGACCTGTGGACCGATCATGGGGGTTTGGCAAAATACGACGGAAGTGCCTGGACCTATTTCACCCAAACCAATTCGAGCCTGAATAATGATATTCTACGCTCGGTATTTGCCGACAATACCAACAACCTATGGTTCGGAATAATGCGACCGTGGAATGGAGTGATGGAAGAAGGTGCAGGTCTGGTTAAGTTCGACCACACCCAATTCAAATACTTCTTCACATCCAATTCTGCAGTTCCTGTGCTTCCTATCGATAAAGTGGTTATCGATAAAAACCAGACCGTTTGGATGGATATCAATTTTTCCAATTCGCAACAGGTGGGAGGCGGCTTTATTAATTACGACGGCTATAACTGGCATGAATTCTTCACCTGGAATTCAGGCTTACCCATTGCAGATATCCATGATTTTGCTTTCGACTCACACAATGCTTTATGGGCTCCGGCTTATCACACAAACAATACTGGCCACATTGACAATTATGGCATCATAAAATATGATAACAACTGGACGTTTTATAATTCCACGAACAGTATCCTATCTTCGGTATATGTGCAAAGCATAGCCATTGACGATAACGACACCAAATGGGTAACTTCGGATGACGGGATATATACCATAGACAGTGCTAACCATTGGACCAAATACACTACTGCCAACTCAAGCCTCCCATTCGACCATGTTTCTGTAATAAAAGTTTTTAATGGTACGCCCTGGATAGCCCGTGGAAGTGGGTTGTATCATTTCGATGGATCGACCTGGATAGCTTTGAGTCTGCCATACCAGCCGGGCGATATCATAGACATTGAGATGGACAGCAATAATGTATTATGGATGGGTCTGCAACCGGCAAATTATGGACCCCCATTGGGTCCTGTTTTTAAAGGTGGAGGAATTTTGAAATACGATGGAACGTTTACAAAATATGATACTTCAAATTCGCTTTTACCCTCTGTCAGAGTTCAGGATTTGGTTATTGATAATTACGGGAACATCTGGGTGGGAACCGAAGCGGGCTTAAGTAAATTTGACCATACAACTTTTACCAATTTTAATAAAAACAACTCCCCGCTTAGCGGGCTAACCGTCTCTTCGCTTGCTATAAACCACAACAATGATTTGTGGATGTCAACAACATGGAGCGATGGCATATCGGTTTACAATGAAAATGGTTTTTTGCAGGTGAATGAAACACAGCCTTACAGCGAACTTAGTATTTTCCCCAACCCTTTTTCTGACCAAACATTTATCAAATTTCCTGAAGGAGTCCATCCCAAAAAGGGTTCATTGAGTCTCTTCACTTCAGAAGGAAAAGAAATTGTTCCAGGTTATAAAGTAAAGAATGATGGAGTAACCTTATACCGAGGAAATTTGAAAAGTGGTTTGTATGTTGTAAAACTTAAAACAGAGCAAAATCTTTATACGGTAAAGTTGGTTGTAATGTAGTTAATACTTAAACAATCTGCTGTTTTCAAAGGGTTCTGCCTCCCCTGCTCTTTAAAATATTCCGTAAGTTTTTTTCAAATTACTTTTTTCAGAGCACTTATTTTTCTTAACTTTGACACTTAAAAACCTAAAAACCTGCCCGGTTATATTTATGGCCGGGAGCGAAACTGCTTCGCTATAAAAGCAGAAATCTTAAAATCTATTTACAATGGCAACTGAAAATGCAATTCTAATGAAACAGGCCCGCGAATCCCTTTCTGGGAATTGGGGGTTGGCAATAGGCACCTACCTGTTATATAGTTTAATCATTGGTGGGGGCGGTTCTATACCTTATGGCGGTCAGGCAGTAACTTTAATACTGGGTGGCCCCATGTTGTTGGGTATCGTTACTTTTTCACTGGCGTTATCGCGCCATCAGGAAGCAAAATTCGATCAATTATTCAAAGGGTTCAGACGTTTTGGGATAGCCCTGGGCACCTATTGTTTGATGGTACTTTTTGTTTTCTTGTGGATGCTGCTGTTCATCGTACCGGGCATAATAGCGGCTATTTCTTATTCCATGACCTTTTTCATTCTGACCGGGGACGAAAACATTGGAGCCAAAGCAGCACTGGATAAAAGCAAGCAAATGATGATGGGCTACAAATGGAAATATTTCTGTTTGCAATGGAGGTTTTTCGGATGGTTTTTACTGTCTATCTTAACGCTGGGTGTGGGTTTTTTATGGCTCGTGCCCTATATGCAGGTAAGTAACGCCAAATTTTATGATGATATAAAAGGAGGCGCTGTTATATCGGCAGAAAGCATGCAGCCCGAATAATGTATCTGCTTCCACACATTAATAAACTCCCGAAAGTGAAGGTTTACTTTCGGGAGTTTTTATTTAATGGGTTGATAAAAAAAACAGAACAATGGCTTTCAATGCCTGTTCTCTTTCTCATCTATGAAACAATTGAAAAAATCATTTTTTCATTCTGATTGCCCTATCGTATCAGATAAACCCATATTTTTGCAAAACAAACCATAAGCAAAGTCCTTTATGAAAAAAATAAACCTGGGAAAGGGTATTGTCAGTTATCCTATGCCCGTGGCCCTGGTAGGTGCCAAAGTAAACGGAAAAGCAAACTTCCTGACCGTAGCCTGGATCAGCATGGTGGGCTATAACCCTCCCAAAATTGCGATCTCGCTGGGGAAACGGCATTTCACAAACAAAGGAATTAAGGAACATCAGGCTTTTAGCATTTGTTTTCCCTCTCAGCATCAAATTAAGATTACAGATCTCTGCGGGCTGATATCCGGCGAAAAGGAAGATAAATCGAAATTATTTGATGTGTTTTACGGAGAATCCCAGGAGGCACCCATGATAAATGAGTTCCCTTTGAATGTGGAATGCAAATTGGATAAAATCATCGATAATGGCGCCAACGAAACATTTATTGGGGATATTACGGGTATGTATGCCGATGAGGATGTATTAACCGATGGGAAAGTTGATTTCGACAAACTGGATCCCATTCTCCTAACTCAAACGGATTCGGCTTACAGAAGTTTGGGGAAGAAAACAGGACAAGCCTGGAAAATAGGAAAGGAATAAAGAATGGCAAGTTTTAAAGCAAAGGTTTTCAACTGTATGATCAGAAACAGGCATCTGTTTCGCGGGAAATTGAGAAAAGAAGTTTTTGATTTCGACACTTCCATTGAAGGTTTCAGGGAAAGTTGCGAAAAAGGTGCCACTCGCTATGCCAAAATTCCCGAAGGTATAAGCATTACTGAACAAACGATAGAAGGCATGCGATCGGAATGGCTGCAACCACAGGGAGCCGATGCAGAGAAACTGATTTTATATGTGCATGGGGGTGGCTATGTGTCGGGTTCGTGCAACGACCATAGGGCCTTTGTATCGAAATTTGCCAAAAACTGCGGCATAACCAATCTGGTGTATGAATACCGTCTGGCTCCTGAAAACCCCTTTCCGGCAGCTTTGGACGATTCGGTCAAGGTGTATCAATGGCTGCTCACTTCTGGATATAAACCGGAGCATATTATTATTGCCGGCGAATCGGCCGGGGGCGGATTGTGCCTGGCATTGCTGTTGGCTATAAAAGAACACAACATGGCCCTGCCTGCCGCTGCTGTTTCCATATCACCCTGGGCCGATCTAAGCTGCTCGGGCGAATCTTATCATACCAAAAACAAGGTATCGGCCGCACCTATGAATTCGTGGGTGGTTTTCAGTAAATACTATGCCGGCGAACATGACGTCAGAAATCCCCTCATATCTCCCCTGTTTGGAGATTTAACAGGCCTGCCTCCCCTTTTTATCAATGCCGGAACCGACGATGAACTGTTTGACGATGCAGCACAATTCTCCATCAAAGCAAAACAATCGGGAGTAACTGTTACATTCCGCGAAGGCAGGGGAATGATACATTGTTATCCCCTGCTGTCGCCCATGTTCAAAGAAGCCACCGAAGTCATGAACGAAATTGTTACGTTCGTCAGGCATCATGCCGGGATAGCATAATCCAAATATCTTTTTTAGGTTCTGTGTGCCACTATATTTAAACAAAAAAACTCCCGAAGCACAAAGCCCCGGGAGTCTGAATTATTGAGATTCATAAGGGAAAGCCAACAGAATCTGCCTCCCCCCCACTTTTCACTATTCACTATTCACTATTCACTTTTCACTATTCACTATTCACTATTCACTATTCACTATTCACTAAACCACCGACAAACCAAAACTTACTTCCGTTGTTTTGCCTCCATCAATACTAACGGAAACAAATTTGGTAGTCACATGTTCAGCCGAAAGAGTACAGGCATAAGCACCCACAGCCAGGTTCGAAACGTTTATGAGTCCGGCTGCATCCGAAACATAGGTTTTGTCAATCGCACTAAAATACATTGAAATATCCTTGAGTTTATTACCATTGGCCAGGTTGAAAACCGTAACTTTACAACCACCTTCCAGGGCATCAGGCAGAGTATTCTTCTTGAGTTTAACTTCCATATTGAGTGTCTTGTTAACACCAATAGCCACCTCAGTTTGTTTAAAAGACTCATAGTTTTTCAGGGTAACGGTAATATTCCACAAACCGCTTTCCAATCCATAATACTTTCTGAATCCCTTGGATGTCGTTTTCCCCACCAGGGTTTTTGTTCCATTGGTGATCGTACATTCGGCTTTCTTCAGATCCACTCCACCCACTGCATCAGTAACATGCAGATTGAGCGAAATCGGACGGGCTGCAGCCGATTTGCCTATTTTGTTTTCTTTAATCCAAAGCGGCAACAAATTCGAATTATAAGCACGAATATGTTTTTTAACCAAATGTTTAATAACATCCAACTCACCAAACAAAGTTTTCAGCACATCCGTTCCTTGTGCTTTTTTTGCTTTGATCACACTTTGGGGCATATTGTTGATGTCATTAAAATCTTTCAGCGAATCAACCATCGAAGTTATCTCGGCAGGAGTCAATTCGGTAAGTATACCACTGTTATCGGTAACAAAACCCAGCAAATACCTGGCTCTTTCTATACAAACTTTATTGCTGCAATTCAAAAAGTAATCGCGCTCCACATCCGTTGCTTTAGCCAGATCAGGCTTATCAAGAACCACAAACTGGTTGCTTGCCTTATCCAGCAAAGGGATAAACGTATTAATCATGATGTTTTTTAGCAACTTTTTATCAAAGGTTACATAGCCCGACTGATTAAAAATTTTCTCAATGGCTTTTTGAATATCCTTCGACTTATTGTCGTAAAGGAGACGCAGGGGTCCCCAGGCAGCGTTTACACTGAGTTCGGTATTGTTATCTACCAAAACTTGTTTGCCTCTGGCATTGGCTTCATCTTTTAAAATATCTTTCTGATTCATGGTTATTTGGGTTTTAATGAATAATGAGAGATTTGAAAAATGTGTTTATTATGCTTCTTTATTTTAGGATTAATATTCTGTAAATTATTGAAATAAAGTTATTTGTTTCTGTCGAAATCACAAATGCCCGTGCAACAAATCCAACGGCTACTAACTGAGTGGCAAAGGCAGCAGACGAAGTCGCATCGGCTCGTGTCGATGATGCGAAGGGAGCAGTCAATGAGGCGTCGGCCTGGATCGATATCGCATCGGCTGCAGACGAAGTGCTTTCGGCGTGGGCAGAAGTCGCATCGGCTGCAGACGATATCACGTAGGGCACTGTCGATGAATCGTCGGCTGCAGCAGAAGTTGCAAAGGCCGCAGTCGATGAATCGTCGGCTGCAGACGATGTCGCATCGGCCGCAAACGATGTTTTTCGACCATCTTCTCTGCTTGCATGTGTTTCTTCAGGCATGTAAACTTACAAAGAACGACTACTGACTGCTAATCTTTTAAAGGTAACATTATCGTTTTCTATTGCAAAATAAAATAATATTTTTATACCAATATAAAC
>CAZNRQ010000032.1:0-6410 GCA_964574845.1 uncultured Bacteroidales bacterium | reverse complement strand
AATATAAACAGATGGGGGGTACTTTGACTGCCTCCTGGTAAAAAAAGTTTTTTTATGGATGAAATAATGGTAATTTATCAAAAAGAAAAAGAAGCAATCGTCCAAATAATCAAGGATTTGATGGATGAAAAAGGCTACAGCACAGCATTTATGATGCAAGCTACCCAAAAGCAACGTTCCTGCCTGAACAAAGCGCTCAAAGGCGACAAAAACATGCAGGCCGAAACGCTTTTTATATGTTTGGGAGCTGTGGGTGCCAATTTTAGCCACCTGGCAACTTCGCCGGTTTTGAGCGGAAACATCAGAAACCTGGCCGACGAACAAAAATTCGTTAACGAACATAACGAAAAGGTTCTTAAGCAAAGAAGAGAAGCTCTTAAGTAGTCAACCCTTCTAAAGAAGCTTAGCATGCACAAATCATGCAACCTCATAAAAGCAGCATCAGCGCTGTCTTTGGTGCGTGAGCTATGGGCTTCCGTTAAGCCGGAGGGCGACATAAAGTTCGCATCCCGACTATAAAAAAAGTGGAAAAACTATAGAGGGTTTGATAATTTAATTAAAAAAGATAACTTTGCGGTGATAAAAATTTAATTTGGAGATAGAAAATACAAATTATTAAAAATACTTCCATGTTGAGTGTTAGCCGTACCCTTACATGTCCTGTTTGTCAGGAAGAATTTGAGACCTACAGCCCCGTGGCCAGATTTTGCAGCCAGAAATGTAAAAACAAATATTTTAAAACCAGAAGCAGCCCGCCCAAAATCCTACGGAATCTGAATTGTTTGTTTTGTGGAAAAGAGTTTTCTACTGACAATATCATAGTGAAATATTGCAGTAATGATTGCTGTTTAAAATTTTCCAGCAGAAAAAGAAATAAGACTGCTCCTAAAACATTAGATTGTCCCAATTGCCATAAAACTTTCACTACACATCATTATTTTAAAAAGTTTTGTAGCTCATCCTGTTCAAAAGAATTTACAGAGAAAAACAAATTTAGTGAGCAACGAAATTGTCTGATCTGTCATAAAGAATTTATCACTAATATTAAAACAAAAGTATTTTGCAACGAGAAATGCCAGCAAAAATTTCACATCATACAAAGAAGGGAAATTAAGTTAAACCCCGAAAAAAATTGTCTGCATTGCAATGAACCCTTTACAATTACCAAACAAGGAGGCAGGAAATTTTGCAGCTTACATTGCCGAAAGGAATGGTATATGAAAAATTATTTTACAACAATAGATCATTCGCAAAAATATTGCCCGGTCTGTAACACTCCTTTCGATATAAATAGTCACCCACATCAAATTTATTGCAGCCCTGCTTGTTTTCAAAAGGCACTTTCCAATAACACAGTAGATTCAAACGCAAGCATGAAGAATTGTCTGTATTGTAATGCTGTATTTGAAGGCGGAAATCGTCATATGAAATTTTGCACTTCTGATTGCCGGATATCGTATAATAATGAAGAAAATAAAAAAAGACAACGAAGGGCGAGGGCTTTGAACCCTATTAAGTCGACCAAAGCATTTTTCAAAGCCCAACAATCAGAAAAAATACACCCCACTAATGATAGTGACAGCAACAATTACGATAAGGAAGATGGTTTTACGACTATCTGTGTAGGTTGTAATTTCAAGTTTGTTGCAACAGACCCCAGACAGAAATATTGCAGCGAAACTTGCCATAAAGTAAGTATGATTAAAGAAAGAAAACTCCAAAAAAAACTCAGCAAAGGAAAAGGCAAATATGATTAATGCGCTACGGCATCTGTTTTGGGCCTATTAAAATTTTCCTGTAATATTTACTCATTAGAGAGTGATAGCCTCACTCAAAGTGAGACTATCACTTTTGGATACAAAAAAAAATCAGAAACCAACGCTATAATATTGTTGATCACCTGCTTTTTTCAAAGAAACACAGTCGTTTTCACTTGAGCGGCAAGCCCTTTAAAGGGAGCATTGCTGTTTATAATACTTCAAAGATATCCGCTATTTAGCAGAAGAGCATATCCGGCCTAACATAAAATCATTATCTTTGAATGCTCATAGCAAGCCTGCCTCCCGCAGGCTGGGTGTCTTCAAACGTAAACAATGACAGGCAATGAAAACTGTAGTTCGACAAAGAATAATTTTCAAGATGATTACCAAACTGTTATTCTTATCGACATTATTAATTGCCAATTTAAATCTGCAGGCACAAGCTGATTGGGACAATACCTCATTTGTTTACCGCAACGGTCAACAGATATTGGATGGACAAAATAATGTTATCAAATTAGACGGTGTAAATCTTGGTGGTTGGTTGATGTGGGAAGGCTGGATTTGGGGTGGAGGATTTACTGCAGAAAAAGATATTAATACAAATATGCAAACCATTATCGGAAGCACAGCAATCACTGTATTTAAGGACTCCGTTTATAAAAACTTTATTTCCAGAACCGACATCCAAAAAATATCGCAACAATGTTTCAATGTAGTTCGTATTCCATTTAATCACACTCTGCTTGAAGACGACTTTACACCTTATGTTTACAAACCTGAGGGTTGGGCTGTTCTTGACAGCGTGCTGAAATGGTGCGAAGATTATAATGTTTATGCAGTTCTTGACTTGCATTCTGCACCAGGCGGACAAAGTACTTCCTTTACAGCCGACCCAGACTTTTTAATAACTCTTTGGAATGGAACCATAAATCAAAATCGGACAAAAAGACTTTGGAAGGCAATAGCAGACAGATATAAAAACAGAGGTATCATTGCTGGTTATGATATACTGAACGAGCCCAATACTTCATCTGGTTCAGATGTGCTCAACTTATACAATTCCATCATTGATAGTATTCGTTCGGTTGATAACAACCATATGTTATTTATTGAAGGCAACAATTATGCACAGGATTTTTCAATATTCACAACCTTACCCGACCCGAATACCTGCTTTGAATTTCATATTTACCCATGGTTCTTCAACAATGCCGACTCCATTGCTGCCCACGTTAACGTTTATACTTCATTATCAAATGCTCTCCATGCTCCCATTTGGTGTGGTGAATTTGGAGAAAATGACTTTGCCCATTTAGACACAACTCTTATGATACTTAATAACCCTCTTTATAAAAGCAGCGGAACAGCCTTTTGGACATGGAAAAAAATAAAGCAAACACTTCAGTATCCTTATTATTATGGAATTGAAAATGCAACGGATTGGAATAAGTCTATAACCTGGATTTGCAATACAACTTCACCTGTCCCAGCACTTGTCGAAATGCAAAACGGCATAAGTGGTTTCATAAACAATATAAAATTTCAAAACTGTTCTGTTGACACTACCATTTCAAATTTATTAAAGGTCTGCACTCAGACAGGGTTTGAGAGCCTTACTAAACAAGCAGCCTTTGTTGTTTATCCAAATCCATTTACCAATACAATAAACATAAAAAGTAACGGGCAAAAGGAATTTTATGAATTAATATGCTCAACGGGACAAATTATCTGGTCAGGCAAACAAATCAACGAACATGATTTCTCCTCACTTGCAAACGGCTTGTATTTTTTAAGAATATACAATGAAAATTCGACACATACAACAAAGCTTATTAAGAATTGAAATTTATGAATAAAGCGATATTAAAACTGACTTTAGCTTTTTGTGTTTCGCTCTTAACTTTTAGCAACATTTTCGGTCAAACCCTTTTGCATCAAATAAACAGAGGCGACATTAGGTTTAGTCTTTATGATGATGGATTTAAAATTAACAGTATCAGCTCTGGTAACACTTTGCTCGAAACCTATAAGCTGGGAGCTGAATTGCCTATTGGATTGGCAAGCTATCCGTTTTCTACTGTCGACTATGTCAACTACTTCCATTTGGTAGTTAGGGATAGTACTTTATTCAATCAATGGATGACCAATAGCATCACTTCATGGACTGCAAACGACCCCTTGTATCAGTTGGATGCAGTTTTTCAGAACACTATTCTTGGTGAAGGATTCAATTTGCATATTGAAATACTGTCAAACAATAAAATTAAAATAGACATACAGAAAACCGCCAACCTTACACAACCTTGGAAATACAGAACCAAACTCAGACTTAAGCTTTTCCCAGACGAATACTTTATGGGATTTGGCGAGCGACTGGAAGGTATTGCTTTCAGAGGAAAGAAAATGCTGAATTGGATAAGCGAGGGGCAATCCGACACCCTTCCCTCTCCACACCCCGAAAATCAAGGAAACTATCGTGTTCCGTTTTATTTATCTACCCGAGGTTATGGTCTGTTATTAAATGAAAACTCATGTAGTTCTTTTGATTTGGGAGAAGCCAATATTAACATCAATGAAATTGCTGTGTGGGACCAGAAATTAAGTTTCACCGTTTATACCGGAGCCACACCAAGTGAAATAATTGAAAATTATACCGAAGATGCAGGACGAATTCTTCGCACCCCTGAACCCTGGGTGTTTGGAGTGTGGACCATGGCAAAAAACAGAAATGGTTTGCAAACGGAAACAGACAGGTCTAATCAGGTTGCACAACTTTTACGAAATGACAGTATCCCTTGCAGCGCCATATGGCATAGCTACTGGTCGGAGAAGATGAATAATATTTTAGGCACAGGTATGAAATGGGACTTAGACGCTGCAAAATATCCCAATTACGGGAATCTGGTAAACATACATCATGCTGATGGTTTTAAAGTATTGCATTATTACTGGCCTTACATTTTTAATAATGATTACGATTACAACACTGGAAATACAAACGGGTATTTCATGAAGAACTCAGCATTTCCAACCTACACCTACCTGAATCAATGGTTTTCATTTTGGGCGCAGGTTGCCGAACCCGATTTAACACGGCAAACAGTTCGCAATTGGTATAAGAATGACATTATGATTAATGCGTTTAACCGCGGTAGCAGCGGCTGGATGACCGACTTTGGCGAGCATCATCGCATTGAAATGCTTGATTCGGCAAATGCAAATCCGTATGCGATGCATAACGAATACCCGTTGTGGTGGGCAAAAACCAATCAGGAATTTTGGGAACAGCATCAGCCTGACGGAGATTACACTTACTGGATGCGTGGCGGTTGGACAGGAATACAAAAGTATTCACCACTGATGTGGACAGGTGATCCGCAATTTGACTGGTCGGCCGATGATGGGATTAAAACCATAATTCCCTCTATTTTATCTGCAGGAATTTCAGGTCATCCTTTGGTTTCGTGCCATATTGCAGGCTATGCTTATAATACACTTCCTTCCAATTCAGAGGAACTTTGGATTCGCTGGCTACAAGCATGCACCATGTTTCCGGTTATGTGGACACATGAAGGCGATGAACTCTATTTCGGTATTCACTTGGTATTTGACCAATCGCCACAAACGCTTGCCATGTATAAGAAATTTGCCAAGCTGCATGTACAGTTTTTCCCTTACATCTACACATTAGTCAAAGAAGGCAAAGAAAAAGGAATTCCGGTGGCACGTTCACTCTATTTCCATTATCCCAATGATGCCAACACCATTTCTATCAAAGACCAGTTTCTATTGGGCGACCGCGTTATGGTAGCGCCGGTTCTGGAATCAGGTGCTGTAAGCAGAAGCGTGTATTTTCCTGCCGGTATATGGTATGACTTCTGGACGGGCACCATTGCAGCAACAGGTCCCACAACACAAAATGTGAGTGCGCCATTAAATCATCTTCCCATTTTTATAAAAGAAGGCACCATATTGCCACTTTATAATAAAAACCATATAGAAACATTGGTTAAAAACGTTCCCGGTGTTAACGACTTTGAATATGCAGACAGCACCATGGAATTAAGATTCTATGGCTGCGGAACCGACCAGTTGAAACTTTGGGACAGCACCCTTATTCAAATGCACAGATATACCGGAGATTCAGCCACTACCATTACGGGTGGACATCCCAGACAATATACCTCATCCTACATTTACAACCATTCTGTAAACTGTTTTTCCGGAATTACTGATGAAAAACAAGAGTCAACCTTAATTGTTTTCCCAAACCCAACAACAGGAATTACAACTATTAGCCTCGAAATTTCCGAAAATACACCGGGTAAAATTGAAATCTTTAATTCATCAGGTGCTTTGGTTCAAAGTGATAAACTGACAGCAATATCAGGAATTACGAATCAACAAATTGATATAAGCAACTTGCCAGATGGGATGTATTTGTTTAAAGTGAGCACTAACAATACTTATAAAACAATTAAAGTAGTTAAACATTGACACAAGGGATAAGGTAAATTTTGCGTAGAACAATACCTTTGTTTCATTGCGAAAAATCTAACATAAAAGTATTATCTTTGAAATCCCGCATAAAACCAGACTGCAGTCAAATGCGTGAAAGGTTAGCGGTAACATTAAAAAAATTACAGG
>CAZNRQ010000031.1:2002-15217 GCA_964574845.1 uncultured Bacteroidales bacterium | reverse complement strand
GAACAAATTGGTTTTGTTATTTTTGTAAAGAGAGAAACATGAAACAAACTGATAATAATTCAACAGAACGATTAAATGAGAATTCTGAGTCTAAACTTGGGAACTCGTTATTGAATTTTGATGATCTAACCTTAAAAGATGCAAAGCAGATCTTCACACAATTGCAATCGCACCAGTTAGAATTGCAAAAACAGAATGAAGAACTTCAAAAAAAACATATAGATTTTGAGATCGCAAAAGAAAAATATCTGAACCTTGTAAATAATGCTCCTTTAGGCTTCATTACATTAAATGAAAATTCAAATATAACTGAAATAAATTCTACTGCGGCATATTTTTTTGGTGAAGACCCCAGCTTGCTTTTAAATAAATCATTGTCAGCTTTTCTTCTCAATGAGGATCTTAGCATTTTCGAATTGAATTTGAAACTGGTTTTTGAAACCGAAGAAAAACAGCAATTTGACATTCGTATTCTACGTAAAAACAATGAAATTATATGGGCGCAATTTAAATTAGTGATCATTCGAACACACGATGGATTAAAATATTGCAGTGCAATAATCAATGGCAAAAATGAAAGAAAAAGAACAGAAGCTATTTTAAAGGATTCCTTATTGCAATGGCAAAAAATATTCAATGGTATTGGCGACTCAGTTTGTTTGTTTGATAAAGAAGGAATAATTCTTCAGGCAAACAAAAAAACATGCGAGTTACTTAACAAACTGGATTCAGAAATTATAGGTCAAAATTGCTATAAGGTAATTCATAATCTTAACGGGCCTTTTGAAGAATGTCCTTTTCAATTGGCAAAGATCAGTAAGAAACGGGAAGTTGTGACGATGCAATTTGAAAATAGATGGATGGAAGTTATTGTAGATCCCTTATTAAATGACAAAGGTAATATAATAGGCGCTGTTCACATTATGAGCGATGTCACTGAAAGACTACGCGTTGGAGAAGCTCTTAAAGAATCGGAAGAAAAATTTAAAACAATATTCGAGGAAGCATTAGACGGCATATTAATAACCGACATAGAAACAAAAAAAATAATTTCCGGTAATAAAATGATCTGCAGGATGTTGGGATATGATCTAAATGAAATCACAGGAATCGGACTTGATGATATTTTTACCGAAGTCTATATTGTGGGGTCACTAAATCTGAAAGAAAAAGGAAGTTCAAATGAAATACGTAAGTTAACAAATACCGAAGTTATTCGAAAAAACACAGAGGTATTTTATGCAGATATAAATTCTTCGTTTGTTAAGATCAAAGGGAAACGATTCTTGTTAAGCATTTTCAGGGATATTACTCAAAGAATGCAAATCGAAAATGAGCTTATAGATGCAAAAGAAAGATTCGAACTCATTTTCAATACGGGTCCTGATGCAATATTAATTACTCGAATTCATGATGGGTATTATTTTGACTCAAACGAAACATTCACAAAATATACTGGTTATACGAGAGAAGACCTTACAGGGAAGTCCACTTTAGATATTAATATTTGGAATAACCCTGACGACAGGGAAAAACTAATGCAGGAGCTACAGGAAAAAGGATTCTGCCAGAACCTAGAGCTTGTTGTACGCAATAAAAATGGGGCAACGCGAACAGTCATAATGTCAGCCGAAATAATTCCATTGCATGGGACTCCTCATTTATTAAGTATATCTCGCGATATAACTGAACTAAAAGAAATTGAGAAACGGGTAAAACAAAGCGAAGATAAATACAGATTAATTGCAGAAAATGCAAACGATGTCATTATGGTTTTGAATATTTCTTCGCGTAAGGTAACTTATGTAAGCCCTTCTGTCGAGCATTTAATGGGGTATACAGCGGATGACTTTATTAGTATGAATCTAAAGGATATTTTACCGCCTACAACTCTTAAATATTTGTTGACTGATATAGCCCGCCGAATTGCAAGAATTAAAGCGGGTGAATATTCAGCTAAAATAAAGAGCTACGAATTACAAGTAGTATGCAAGGATAAATCTGTAATTTGGACTGAACTATCTACTGCTTTTAATCAGAATGAAAAGGGAGAAATAGAGGAAATGATTGGCGTTAACCGAAACATTCATGAACGTAAACTTTTCCAGGAAAAGATTCAACAAAATGAGTTAAGACTTGCAAGTCTTTTAAAAATTTCTCAAAGTACTTTTGAAACGAATGAAGATCTATTAAATTTTTCACTCGAAGAAGCAATAAAATTAACTGGAAGTAAAATAGGATTCTTTTATTTCTATAGTGAACAAAATAAGGAATTTACTCTTTTGGCATGGTCAAAAGATACTATGAAAGACTGCACAATTATCGAACCCAATATGATAAGCAGACTCGATAAAACCGGACTATGGGGAGAAGTAGTTCGTCAACGAAAACCTATTATAATAAATGATTTTAACGAACCAAATCCTTTAAAAAAGGGATTCCCAGTTGGACATTCACAAATTGAACGTTTTCTGTCAGTTCCAATAATTATTGAAGACAAAATTGAAGCAATTATCGGGGTGGCTAACAAAATGACAAATTATACCGAAACTGACATAATTCATCTTTCCCTATTAATGGATGGAGCATGGAAGGTATTGCAAAGGAATGAATTAGAAAAAGTTTTAAAACAGAAAAACGAAGAACTTCATGATTTAGTTGCCACAAAAGATAGGTTTTTCTCAATCATTGCGCATGACCTAAAAAATCCATTCAATGTTATTATTGGATTCAGCGAGTTAATGATGAATAGTAATGGTGATGGCAGCCTCGAAAATCTTAAGAAATACTCTAGCTATATTCACACCTCTTCTAAACAGGCTTATAATTTATTAATTAACCTGCTCGAGTGGTCAAGCTCCAAGCGAGGGATTATGCAGTTTAATCCTGAATTGTTTGAAATTGAACCATTCATTAAAGAAACAATAAAAGTGCTGCAATCCAATACAGAGGATAAAAAAATAAAAATTACAGAAAACATCCAACCTGCACTTAAAGTATACGCAGACAAAAATATGCTTGGAATTATTATCCGCAACTTAATCTCCAATGCAATAAAATACACACACATCAAAGGTAATATTGAAATTAATGTTAATGAAACTGAAAGCGAATTTAAGTTTTCTATAACTGATAACGGAACGGGTATTCATCAAGAAGATCTTGAAAAATTATTTAAAAACGAGATTCAACATACCACAACAGGAACGGCCAACGAAAAAGGAACAGGTCTTGGATTATTGCTTTGCAAAGATTTCGTTGACAAACATTGTGGGCACATTTGGGCCGAAAGTCAATTTGGAAAAGGATCAACATTTAATTTTACTCTACCCAAAAAAACAGATACAAAAGAAAAGCTAAAATAATCTGCTAAAATTATTTTTCAGAACTCTTTCTAGCCAATTTTGATTTGCACGGGAACATCCTGTGATTGCCACGTATAAGTCCCCACTTATTGAATATTAAAATACTTTTAATGTAATTCTCACAACGTTAAAGACAAGAATAAATTTACAATAGTTTTCGTTTAAAAAGTTATTCTATGGCAAATCCTGATTTGGGTTTGTCTTTTCATGATTAAGATTTGCCATTTCCTGATTAGGATTTGTCTTACCCTAATTAGGATTTGTCTTGCTATAACTTGGATTTTTCTTAAGATGCTCAAAATCTATACAGTCGTTATTGCAATCTACTTAAAAACAATGTAGTAATAATGCTTAACAACAACTACATCTGTAATCCAAATATAAGCTATGATGGGAAAATTCGCCTATCATTTTCTGATTATACAAATTCATTATGGGGACAATGATCCGCATATTGAAAAAGAGTATCTCACCGATTCATTATTTTCAAATCGTATTCTGAGAATGTTATTATTTAGAATCATGAAAAATTAAAAAAAAATTAAAAAAAATGACCTATCTAACTCATATTTTCTCTTAAATTTACGTTTTAAATCAAAACAGTTTTTGATGAAGCGAATTTTACTTGCAATTTCCCTTATTTTTACTATTTATACATTATCATATGCACAGGGAGTTGACTGTTCCAGTTCCAATCCCTTTTGCACTGGCACCACTTATAATTTCCCTGCAGGAGTAGATGTTCCTGATATGGGCACAGTAGGTTGTTTAGGAACAACACCTAACCCTGCATGGTATTATTTACAAATTGCAAATTCAGGCAATCTTGATATTCATATAGCCAGTTCGGCAGGTGTGGATGTTGATTTTATTTGTTGGGGGCCTTTTTCATCGCTTTCAGCAGCCTGTGCAACTGACTTGATGTCAAATTCCGGAGTGGATTGTAGCTATTCAACTGCTGCTACAGAAGATTGTAATATCCCAAATGCATTGACTGGCGAGATATACATATTACTGATTACCAATTATGCAAATGTAGCCACCAATGAAATCTTTTCACAAACTGGTGGAACAGGTTCAACTGATTGCAGTATTCTTGCCCCACCTATCACCGGAGATACTGTTTGCGTTGGAGAAACCATTAATTTCACAGTTAACAATCCCACCCCTGGTGCTACCTATAACTGGACTGGGCCGGGAGGGTTTATTTCCAATGTGATGAATCCGACAAGGCCTAATGCTACCCAGGCTATGTCGGGGGTTTATTCAATGACCATTACTGTGGGCGGGCAAACTAGTCAGCCCGTAACATGTAATGTCCTTGTGAATCCCAATCCCACTGTTACTATCTCTCCTACAAACCCATCAGCCTGTGCCGGATCTTCTGTAGTCCTAACCGGGTCTTGTTCCACAGGTGTTGGATGGTTTACATGGAGCAACGGTAGTCAAGGGACAGGTCCCATTACTGTCACTCCTGCTGCAACAACCACTTATACCGTAACCGGAACAGACCAAAATGGATGCTCGGGAACAGCTTCTGTTGTTGTTACTATCGCTTCAAACCTAACCATTACTGCCACTGCCACGCCTCCCACAATTTGTATAGGACAGAGTTCTGTGATATCTGCAGTAGGTGGTACAATTTATACATGGCAACCGGGTGCATTATCAGGTGACTCGGTTACCGTTTCACCGGTAACTACCACAACTTACTCTGTTTCGGCTTCTGATGGCAATGGATGCACTGGAACAACCACTGTTACAGTAAATGTCATTACAAGTGTTGTTCTTACGGCTACGGCTAATCCTTCCACAATTTGCCTTGGAGAAAGCACTGATCTCTCAGCTACGGGTGCATTGAGTTATACATGGGAACCAGGGACTTTAGCAGGAAATCCGGTCACAGTGGCACCTATTGCGAATACAACTTATACTGTGACAGGAGACGTAAACGGATGTTCAGGATCAACCACTGTTACCGTGAATGTTGCTTCCAATCCCAATCTGGTTATTGGAGCTGACATCTATGAAGGATGCGAAGACCTATTGGTACAATTCTCCGATCTTAGTGCTACTCCTAATAGCACATGGTATTGGGATTTTGGTGACAATAGTTATTCCTATGTTCAAAATCCTTTGCATCTCTATACTGAGGCTGGTACGTACGATGTTTCTTTAACAGTGAATTCATCCACTGCATGCACAGCCACCGTTACCTGGCCAGCAATGATCAATGTTTATAAAGTTCCCTATGCTTTCTTCACACCATTACCAGACATTGTTTCTGAGCTCGAGCCTACTGTATTTTTTAACGATCAATCCGTTGGTGCGTCCGGATGGAACTGGTATTTTGGTGATACCAATAGTCTTAACAATAATTCAAACAATGAAAACCCCATTCACACTTATTCTGATACAGGATCTTACACAATAACTTTGGTTGCTATTACGGAACACGGATGCACAGATACTATCCAACAGAACATTTATGTTGATCCAAATGTTTCTTATTATATACCCAATGCTTTCACTCCAAATGATGACGGAAAAAATCATAACTTTGTAGGATACGGGGAAGGTATTAACTGGTCGACATTTGAAATGAGGATTTATGATCGCTGGGGAAGAATAATTTGCTATACGAATGATAATGAAACAGGATGGGATGGAACAAGTAAAGGGAAAAAAGTTAGTGCCGGTGTTTACACTTATACCATTAGTTTTATAGATATAAAATTCAAAGAACACAAATACAAAGGAACAGTAGTTTTAGTAAAATAGAATACCATGAAAAAAATTCTTTACTCTGCTTTAATTATCCTGAATAGTTTACAAATTTTCGGGCAATGCGGTACAGGACCATTGCTTACAGTTAACAATCCTTCCTTTGAAGGAACCCCTCAGCCACACGTAACACCTCCGGGTTGGGATATTTGCATGCCCGGGGTGACACCTGATACTCAACCAGGGTCATGGGGATGTACCTTGCCACCATCAAATGGCAGTTCATACATTGGATTGGTGTATGCTCCCAGTATAACCTGGCAGGAAGGCTGTGGACAAACATTAAGCTCTCCTATGGTTGCAGGAACTACTTATAACTTCACTATTGATCTGGCCACTATGGCTTCTGCAGACCCTTCAACCGGTATTGTTTTACCGCCATGGTGCGAATATCTTGAACTTTGGGGTGGAATGTCAGGAGTGAATTCAGGTTGTGACAAACAAGAATTATTATGGTCTTCGCCCACTATAACCAATACAACATGGTCCACATACAGTCTAGTTTTTACACCTACTTCCAACTGGGATCATATTTTATTTTTAATCAACACACCAACACCTGCCTGCACAGACGGACAATACTTGTTAATGGACAATATGTCAACGATAAGTCCTATTGCTGATATAGCTCAATTCACATGGCATGATGTATGTATTGGTTCAGCTGTGCAATTCCATGATTCATCCACATCTTATTCAGGTGTAATTAATGGTTGGAACTGGAATTTTGGGGATGGGACTCCAAATAGTACTACTCAAAACCCTTCGCATAATTATACTACTCCAGGAACTTATAATGTAACTCTTACTACCTATAGTTCGGTACCTTGTACTACTACCATGGTACACGTCGTAAATGTCTGGCCTTTACCAACTGTAACAGCTTCGGCAGCACCCACACAAATATGTTTGGGTCAGAGTTCAACATTGACCGGAGGTGGGGCTGCAACCTATTCATGGATGCCTGGTAGTTTAACTGGAGCGAGTATAACTGTGACTCCAACAGTCACTACAACCTATACCGTCACAGGAACTTCAGCGAGCGGATGCGTAGGTACGGCAACCGTGACGGTTGACGTAGTTCAAAACATGGTCGTAACTGCCACGGCAAGCCCAGGAACTGTTTGTGTGGGGCAATCATCCGTCCTTACGGCAGGAGGTGCGAGCACCTATGTTTGGGACCCCGGAGCTATTGCTGGCAATACATTAACAGTTAATCCACTAACAACAACTACCTACACAGTTACAGGGACTACAGGTGCAGGGTGCTCCGGAACAACTACCGTTACGGTGAATGTTGTAACCAACATAACCGTTACTGCTTCGGCAAATCCAACATTAATTTGTGCTGGACAAAGCACAACTATCTCAGGTATGGGAGCCACTAATTACTTGTGGCAACCAGGAGGTATGAATGGAAATTCAGTTATTGTTTCTCCAACGACCACTACAGTTTATTCTGTGACTGGTAATAATGGAGGCTGCTCAGGCTCGGCAACGGTTACAGTTGATGTGTATCCCAATCCGGATATTGTTATTGCAGCTGATGTTTATAAAGGTTGCGAAGATCTTCTGGTTCAATTCTCCGATCTGAGTAATGTTACCAATGCACAGTGGTATTGGGATTTTGGTGATTACGGATTCTCCTATCAGCAGAACCCACAACATTTATATGTTGATCCGGGGGTATACGACGTTTCGTTGACCATTACCACCCAATATGGTTGTACTTCACAACTCGTTTGGCCGGAAATGATCACTGTATACAAACTACCACATGCCTACTTCACCCCTACACCGGATATCGTATCCGAACTGGAACCTACCATATTCTTTAATGATCAATCTATTAGTGCAGACGGATGGAACTGGAATTTCGGGGACACCAATTATGTAAATAATGTATCAAATCTTGAAGATCCTATACATACTTATACGGATAGCGGAAATTATACAGTAACTCTAGTTGCCATTACAGTAAATGGATGTACTGACACCATTCAACAGAATATTTATGTGGATCCGAACATTTCATATTATGTTCCCAATGCTTTTACACCTAATGATGATGCGAAAAATGCTCACTTCACCATGCTGGGTGAAGGTATAAAATGGTCGACCTTCGTGATGAGAATTTACGACCGATGGGGTAAGACACTTTGCTATACCAACGATTATGAAAGCGGATGGGATGGCTCGGTAAAAGGTAAAATTGCCCCTCCAGGTGTTTACACTTATATTATCACTTTCACCGACATTAAATTCAAAGAACATAAACTTAAAGGGACTGTTGTGCTGATAAAATAGCCTTTATCAGCAGGTTTCTTTTCCTATTCTGTTTGCAATTTTCTCAGACCAGATTTGAACCACAGGTTCATTCTTAAGCTATTTTTTATACTTTTAGCAAAAATTTCAAGTATTCAAGGAAGTTTTCTGATAAAAATAAAGAACCAGCCTTACTTTTCAAATGCCAAAAAACAAAGCAAATAAAGGGAACATTTACAAAGCACCACTTAGTAAAAATAATCCCCCAAAAAGCCTTCAGCATAAAAAACCAGACGCCCTCCCTTTCTTTCAGAATTATTTTACCTCATTATGGAAAGTCGGGATATTCTTTTTCATACTGATAATTGCAGTTTATGGAAACAGCATTTCGAATAAATATTCGTTTGACGATGATTTTGTTACCTTAAATAATCCTCAGATAAAAAAAGGGATAAAGGGTATACCCGAAATACTTACCAGCCATTATGCCAGCACCAAGAAGCAAAACTACGATTACCGCCCCATAGTTAAGATCAGTTATGCTATTGAGTATGCAATGTTCAAAGAGAGTCCGCATATAAGCCATTTCGTAAATTTGTTGCTGTTCTTTCTGCTTTCGCTGCTCATGTTTGCCCTGTTGCGAAAACTATTACGTGACTATCATTCCATCATTCCTTTAATGACTGTCATATTGTTTATAGTCCACCCTATCCATACCGAGGTGGTGGATAGTCTTAAGAACCGCGATGAAATTCTTTGCATGATAGGTGGATTGCTGGCCATTTATTCATTTGTAAAACTGGCCGAAACCAACCATTGGAAATGGATCATAGCCGGGATTTTGACTTTGACTTTCAGCTATTATTCGAAGTCGAGTACCATAGTTTTTATTGCAGCTATACCTCTGACCTTATATTTTTTCACCGAACTGAAAACAAAAAAACTAATCTTCATCACTGTAGGTATTTTACTGCTGATCGTGATGCTCAGGATGCTCCCTCAGACTTTTTTGGACAGGGCCGATCGCGAAATATTATTCTTCGAAAATCCCCTGTATTTCCAGAAAGGATTGGGCTTGAGATTAGGCACCGCTTTTATAGCTATACTGTTCTATCTGAAAATGCTGGTGTTCCCCCACCCATTGTTGTTCTACTACGGTTATGATCAGATACCCGTAGCCAATATAATGAACATTTGGGCCATAATATCCCTCATCATCACAGGTTTTCTCGTTTTTGTTGCCTTTAAACTTTTTAAGCGCAAGCATATCCTGAGTTTCTCCATTCTGTTCTTTTTTATCACCATTTCGCTTTATCTAAACCTCATCAAACCTCCTCCCGGTATAGTAGCCGAAAGATTTTTGTTCACGGCTTCGCTGGGGTTCTGTCTGGCATTGGTAGTTTTGATTTTCATGATCTTCAAAATTGATATCCGCAAAAAAGAACAATCGCTGAAACAATTACGCAACCCTTTGTGGTTATTGGTGCTGCTTATCATCCCAATGAGCATCAGAACCTTTATCCGTAACCATGACTGGGAGAATTTTGAGACCCTCTATTCACATGACATAAAATACCTGGATCGATCAGCCAAAGCCAATTCGGTGTATGCTGCCCTGCTTTACGAAAAGACTTTCCGATCGAAAGATAAGAAGATCGCCAAAAGCTCGGCCATAGAAGCCAGAAAATACTATAAGAAAGCGCTGGAGATTTATCCTGAGTACAGCACCTGCTGGAACAACCTCGGGGTACTTGAGTTCAAGTTTTTCGGCAATATAAGCAAAGCCATGCATTGTTGGAGGCAAGCCATAAAACAAGATACTGCCTACACCGAAGCCATGTTCAATCTGGCATCAGCCTATGAGCAGAACAAACAGCTTGATTCGGCCGAGTATCTTTATTTTAAGACCATTAGCCTGAAAAAAGATTTCGGAGCCTCCTATTCCAAATTAGGGGGTATATATTTTGGGCAAGGCAATCTGCAAAAAGCTTTGGATATAAATAAACGCCTGATGGAGGTTGATCCCACCACCGACGAACCCTACATCAACATCGGAAACTATTATCTTCTGCTGAAAGATACCACTCAGGCTATTGCCAACTGGGAAAAAGCCATAGAAAAACAACCTGCCAATCAGGCATTGAATAGCAACCTGGCGAGGTATTTCCAGCATATTAAGGACTTTAAAAAGGCTGAGTATTACACAAATCTGGCCAATCAAAATCCCGGGAAGAAGAAATAATTCAGAATAGAAGAACTTTTTTAAGCAAAACTAACATCCGCATCCGCAGGAATGGCCGTCGCCATGATCCTGATGCACATGTCCTTTTGCCAACTCTTTTTCAGTTGCTTCTCTGATATCCACCACCGAACCTTTGAAATGAAGGTTGATGCCTGCCAGCGGATGATTGAAATCCATGGTGACATTGGTATCGGAAATGGCAGTGATGAGCCCGTTGAAATGATGACCTTCTTCGTTTTGCATAGGAAGTACATTGCCTACTTTGCAAACCTCTTCGTCTATCTTACCATCATTTTGGAATACACTTATAGGAAGATCGACAACACCTTGTTTGTCGTACTGACCATAAGCATCATCAGCGTTTACACTAAAGGCAAAAGCATCGCCTACTTTCAGGTTAATTACGTTTTGTTCGAATCCCGGTATGACGTTGCCGGCTCCGAATAGAAATATAAAGGGCTGGTTTTCGTTAACTTCTTCGATCAGGATACCATCTGCATCGTTCTCGGTAAGACGATAGGTCAGTGATACTACTTTGTTTTTTTCTGCGATCATTTTTATATATTTTTTGCAAAAGTAGAAATAATATAGGAAAAATGATGCATGAGGGCGTGGAAAGTTGGAAGAAATTCATTAGTAGTCATTAAAGGTCATTGGTTGTCATTTGTTGTTTTTGAATTCTCAATCCGCAGCGGCGGATCAATTCTCAAGTTAGTAACTCAATCCCAAATACTGACATTCCCTCCCTTGTTTTACACATCATTTTACCCATCAAATTAAATTATTCGTACTTTTGCTGTTATGAAAACAAAACCTCAGATAATATCAGCTTTTATTTTTGCAGTTATGCTTTTTATGGCTGCCAATTTGTTTGCCCAACGCACATCATCGGTGCCGGTTATGATGCATAAACAATCTCCTTTCGGAAATGTAAAAACACCTAACGATACCCTGCTGCCGGGAAACCTGCCCAATGTTACTTTTCCCGAATACGTGATGCTGACTTCGGACAACGGAGGATATATACTGGGAACCAACGGATGGCACGACAAGTGCAAATGCGAAGAATTCAAGGTTACCTATAATTATCATATCGAAGGAGCTATCTACTGGTTTGGCTACAAACGCGCCGACTCGGCAGGACTGGTGAAGTTCTCTATCTGGGATATGGACGGTACTACCGGAACCATATCGGATACCAACAACCAACCTTGTCCGGGCACTTTATTCCTTTCGAAAATTGATACCACTACACGCATCGATACCGCTTCTGCACTGAACCAGGCTTATATCGTAATGTTCCCCTTCCCTGTGTTGGTGAATTCGGATTATTGCATAGGCTTCGACATGTCGGAGATCAACGGAGATTCGATAGCACTGGTGAGCACCAAAAAAGGTCAGGGCGGAAATCTGGAAAGAGTTTGGGAGCAATGGGATGTGAACGACCGCTGGTATACCCTGCAGGGCGCACAGTGGGACAGCGGCACGGTGGATGTGGATGCTATGATTTTGCCTATTATCGACAATACGGTCGGATGTGTGGAAAACGGAAACTTTATTTCAGGAATGAAACTGAGCCAATCGTATCCCAATCCAACCAGGGAAGCCTGCACCATCAGTTATGAGTTCCAAACCCCTCCTGCTTCGGCAGCCATCGAAATTATGGACATGAACGGTCGTCGGGTGTATTATGAAAATAATATTCCGGTTGGTCAGGGCATCAACCAGAAGACTATAGATGTTTCGGGACTGAAGAACGGCTCGTATATTTACCTGCTGTCGACCCCCGATTCCCGTATGGCCAAACGAATGACCATCAGCCGATAGACCTCTCGGAACGGTTTTGTTTTTTGTTAAAGCGTTGTTTTATATTCTGTAACAAAAACCCTATGTATCATGAAAACTTTCGTTTTGTGTTTTCTTTTCTATTTCCTTATTCCCACAGGATATTCCCTGAGGGACCACCATGTTAAACCCCATATTATGCAACAAAATAAAACCTTAGAGACTGCCACTCTGGCCGGTGGTTGTTTTTGGTGTACCGAGGCCGTTTTCGATCAGGTGAAAGGTGTTGAAAAAGTCGTAGTAGGATATACAGGCGGCAGCAAAGCCAACCCAAGCTACGAACAGGTTTGCATGGGCAATACAGGCCATGCCGAAGCCGCTCAGATAGAGTTCGATCCATCTGTAATCTCGTACAAGGAAATACTCCTGATATTTTTCTCGACCCACGACCCCACTACCCTCAACCGACAAGGGGCCGACCGCGGCACCCAATATCGCTCGGCTATCTTTTACGCCAATGAAAAACAGAAGACCGAGGCCGAAGAAATGATAAAATCGCTGACCGAAAAAAAGATTTTCGACGAACCTATTGTAACACTTCTGGAGCCCCTAAAGGAGTTCTACAAGGCCGAAGACTATCATCAGAACTATTTTGCCAACAATCCGCAGAACGGATATTGTTCGGCGGTGATCAATCCCAAGGTGGCCAAACTGAGGAAGGGGTTTGCGAAGTATTTGAAGTAGGAGGAAGATGGATTTTAGATTTTAGATTTT
>CAZNRQ010000031.1:0-1902 GCA_964574845.1 uncultured Bacteroidales bacterium | reverse complement strand
GAAGGTACCCCAATGGGAGCCATAAATCCCTTCTATTTCCTCATTCGATGATCACCTTCTTTACCTCTACCCTGCCGGCGGTGCTGAGTTTTACGAAATATAAGCCTTTGGGTTGTTGCGTGAGGTCGATGAGCGCGTAGGGGATGCTACCAAGATCTTTCTTCAGCACGATTTGTCCCAGTGAGTTACAAACCTCTGCTTCCAGTGTTTCGTTGTTGGTTGATCCTTGTATGGTGATGCATCCCGAAGAGGGATTGGGATATACGGCAAGTGTGCTTCCGATAGGGGATTCGGCCACAGAGGTAAACACACCCACCTGTCCGTCGGTGTTGATGTTTTGGGCATAAATGCCATTATCGTTGCGGCCATCGCTCCATACTATGACCACCTGATTAAAGAGAAATAAACCGACACTCAGTTTGTCTTTGCCTGCCGCTAAGGTTGAGATAGGTACAGGGCTTCCGCTCCATGAAAGCACTCCCGTAAGGGAGTTTTTCATAGCAGCCAGGGTTTCGGAAAGCGAATTGCTGCCAATGGAATAGACGGTTATAATACCATCAGGTGTCACGGCAAGATCTCTGGGCAGATAATAATTGGCCGATACGGGCTGCAAAAGAAGTCCGTTGGCAGTAAGCTGCACATTGCCCAAGGCATCCAGCTTTTGCACGTAAACGCCGCTCGAACCTTGCGATACATCGGTTATTTGCATCAACACCCAAAAGGCAGCATTGGCGGCATCGTAGCGCGAGTTGGCTACAAAATGCTGCGAACTGGTGAGGGTGCAGGCTACATTGCCTGTGGTGTTCCATGCTATGCCGCTGGCATTGACATGTTGCACCCAAACATCGGTCTGAGCCGGATTGCTGGTCATGCCGGCATTGAAAGCCACATAGAAACCTCCGCTGCCATCGCTCACCGCTTTTGGGAAGAAGAAGAAAGGTATGGCTTTGGTGGATACCGCTGTGGGCAGCGTCCATACGGCTGTGCCTGTGGAGCTGTAATGCTGGGCAAACATCTTTGAGGTAGGCGGGAAACCGCTTCCGGTTTCTTCGCAATAGAGCATCACAAAATCGTCGTTATCGATGGCGACCATGGTGGGCCTTGAGTATTTTTTCACGAAAGTGGAATCTATCACACGGTGCACACTGCTCCAGGCTGTGGTGCCTGCCGAAGTGATCTTCTGCATGGCTATCCATTTGGCCGAGCCGTTGTCGGCCGTCCAGGCAATGATGACATTGTTGAGACCCGTGATGCCAATATTGGGCGACAAGCCCTCGGCCGAAACAGGATCGATGAGCTGAATGCCGCCGCTGCCCCACAACAAATTGCCCGAGGCATCGACCTTGTAGGCTACCACGTTGAGTGCGCCGCCTGTGCGCGTATCCTGAAATGCCACTATGGCATCACCGGCTTTGTCGACCGCCATATCGTAGCGATAGAGAGCCGTCGACTGCGGAAAACTGCTTACCACCACGCCGCCGGGGGCCCACTGGGCCACGCCAAATTTGTCGAGCAACTGCATGCGCATCTGGTAGCCAGATGAGCTCTGTTCGAACCAGGAAATGTAAGTACTGCCATCGTTGCGGGTTGCCTGAAGCGGTGTGGCTTCTTCGTTGCCCACGCTGTCGCGAACGGTGGTATTGAGGTTGACATTGCCCGTCCATTGGGCAAACAATGTTGTGGTTAAGCACAACATCAGGAGAAAGGATAATATTTTTTTCATGGGGGTATGATTTTAAATGATCACCGAATACATAGAGATTGGTTACTACAAATTTATCAAAAAAAAGGGTGGAATTCTATATCTGAATGATAATTTAATTCTCCCATAATGATTTTTCATTCTTTTGATGCAAAAGAATATTTTCACTATCATTTTCTCAGGGGGCCTCAAAAAATATT
>CAZNRQ010000030.1:352-15329 GCA_964574845.1 uncultured Bacteroidales bacterium | reverse complement strand
GGCTACAGGACTGATGATTATCTGTACCGGAAAATTCACCAAACGTATTGACGAGTTTCAAAATCAAGGCAAGGTATATACAGGTACTTTCCGTCTGGGAGCTATCACAGCCTCCTACGACCTGGAATCTCCCGTAACCAATAAAGTGGATGTTTCGGGATTGAGTCACGAAGAGATCATTGAAAAAAGCAAATTGTTCGTGGGCGAACAGCAACAGATACCCCCCAATTTCTCCGCTGTGAAAGTGGATGGAAAAAGAGCCTATGATATGGCGCGCAAGGGGCAGGATTTTATAATTGAAGCCAAAACGGTAACCATAAAACGTTTCGAGATCACCAAAATACATCTGCCCAAAGTTGATTTTATTGTGGAATGTTCCAAAGGCACCTATATCCGTTCGCTTGCGCGTGATTTCGGTGAAGCTTTGGGGTGCGGTGCTTATTTAAGCGAATTGTGCCGTACAAAAATAGGCGAGTATTCATTGGAAGATGCCATCACTACCGAGCAACTGGAAGCCCTCATTATTCAGGATAAATTATCGGAACTGGACGTCACCTAAACAAAAAAGCCTCCTTGGGGGAAGCTTCTATTTTGTTATTACACCATAATTTTAGTATTCATCTTCGTGAAAGAAGAAATCCTCTTTGGTAGGATAATCAGGCCATATATCCTCAATGGTCTCGTACATCTCACCTTCATCTTCAATCTCTCTAAGATTTTCAAGCACTTCCAAAGGTAAGCCCGTACGCATCGCATAATCGATCAACTCATCCTTAGTTGCAGGCCAAGGGGCATCTTCCAGTTTTGACGCCAATTCTAATGTCCAATACATACTTCTCCGTTTTTAAATTTTTTGCAAAAATATAATAATTAATTACAGTAAGTCAAGTAAAAGATTTTAACAATTGCATTTTTTTGTTAATAACTTCATAATCGTGTATAACAAGGGTATATACAATTCATGATTGCTAACGTAAACGTTAAAATAATTATTGTGTAAAGGAGAAAAAAAATATCAGACCTTCCAGATCTGTTCTCCCACGCCCAATTCACGACCCACGAAACGAGCCAAAACAAACAGATAGTCGGATAAACGATTGATGTATTTTACTACCCTTTCGTGGTCGGCGTCTTTCATTTCGAGACGGACCAGCAGGCGTTCAGCGCGTCGGCAAACCGTACGGGCTATATGACAATAAGAAATTACGGGATGACCCCCGGGAATAATAAAGTTCTTCAGTTCGGGCAGGTGTTCGTTCATGCGGTCTATCTCACGCTCCAACATCTCTATATTGTCTTCGGTAAGTTTGGGAAGCCCCTGTAATGAAGCTTCGGAATCAGCCGCATAGATAGACTCAGCAATAAAAATATGGGATTGAATGGCTCCCATCGTCTCCTTCTCCTCTGTATCAACCGAAAAATCTCTGATCAAACCTACAAATGAATTCAGTTCATCAAGTGTACCATAAGCTTCAATTCGCAGGTCGGATTTGGATACACGGCTTCCGCCGATCAGAGATGTCTCGCCTTTGTCGCCTTTCTTGGTGTATATTTTATAGTCTTTCGGATCCATGATTTACGTTTGTTCTGTATAGAATTCCATTTTGCGGATGTCCTGGTTGATCTCGTCGGTATCCACAAATCCGTCCTTAAGTCGGATGATGCGATGGGCATGTCGCGCAATATCTTCCTCGTGTGTAACCAAAATAATGGTATTGCCCTGTTCGTGTATCTCCTCCAATAACCCCATAATTTCTATGGATGTTTTTGAGTCGAGGTTACCTGTGGGTTCGTCGGCCAAAATAATAGAAGGCTTATTCACCAAAGCTCTCGCAATGGCTACACGTTGACGTTGTCCTCCTGAGAGTTCATTGGGTTTATGAGTGACACGGTCGCTCAGTTGCACCTGATTCAACACCTCCATGGCCCGATCAATTCTCTTCTGTTTTCCCTGTCCGGCATAAACCAATGGAAGGCAAACATTATCGAGTGCTGTGGAACGCGGCAGCAGATTGAAGGTTTGGAAAACAAATCCTATTTCCTTGTTCCTGATCTCGGCCAGTTCGTTGTCGTTAAGTTTGCTGACGTCCTTTTCGTTCAGTATGTATTCGCCTCCGGTAGGTGTATCCAAACAACCTAAAATATTCATCAGGGTCGATTTCCCTGAACCGGAAGGTCCCATCAGTGCTACATATTCGTTCTTATAAACCTTAAGGGTAATGTCCTGCAAAGCCTTCACAATATGCGTTCCCACCTTGTAGTGCTTGGTGATTCCTGTCAATCTGATAATTTCCTGGCTCATAAATGGTTTTTCGGAGAACAAAGGTAAATCAATACTTCAAAACAAAATGTTGTTTGGCTGAGTTTTTCTTAAAAAACACTATTCCCATTTTGTAAAGGTCGATGCTTAATGTCACACGGGGATGCGAAACTATGCTTTGCCAGGCTTTTTTCATTCCTGCCGACCAATAAATATCATCGAAAACAAACACGCTCCTTTCATTACTATGCATTAAACACATCTCGAAATATCGGAGTGTGGCTTCACAGGTATGATTGCCATCGAAGAAAACAAAATCCAAAGGGAATCCATTTCCTAAGAATTCTGGCAGCACCGTATCAATACTTCCTACGAGCAGATCAATAGCCAGTCCTGCTTTATCAAAATTTTGCTTAGCCAGTCGGGCTGTTTCAGGGCATCCTTCTATGGTAATCATCCGTGCTTTTTCAACTGCTTTCGCCATATACATAGTGGAAAATCCCAGCGAAGTTCCTAATTCCAACACCACTTCGGGATTCATAAAACGGATGATACGATAGAGCAGGTAAGCATCTTTTGACGTATTGGCATAAGAACGGGCAATAGCTGAAACTTTCCTTACAGCTGATTGTTTTGAGGCACCAGTGCCAAAATCGGTCACCTGAATGGTATCTTTTGATCGTTGCAGGTTCTTTCTTATCTGTTCCACCTGATACAGACTGGCAGGTCGCTCCTCCTTGGAAAGTATCACTCGTGTGTAAAAATCGTAGGCAAAAGGCGCATGAACAGCAAAAGGAGAGCCGGCTCTAAAAAAGTATTTAATGTACTCAATAATTCTGAAAAACATGCGTTAATGGGGATGAAAACCTTGATCAATAATAGTGTAAAATTAAATTTTTTTTTAAAATAGACGGGTAATTAAAGTCTATTTAGTAATTTCGCTTCTTAATTTGAAACAAACTGATGCTTATGAATTTTCTTAAGAACTACAAAGTGCTGAATAACCTGGTAGGATGGGTTGTTTTTTTGATCGCCGCTACGGTTTATCTGATGACTGTAGAACCAACTGCCAGTTGGTGGGATTGTGGTGAGTACATTGCTACTGCCTATAAACTCGAAGTGGGACACCCTCCCGGAGCACCAATGTTCCAATTGATGGGTCGCTTCTTTACCTTATTTGCCGGAAACGATGTCGCTCAGGTCGCCGTTATGGTTAACAGAATGTCAGCTATTTTGAGCGGGTTTGCCATTTTGTTCTTGTTTTGGACAATTACTGCTTTGGCAAAAAAACTCTTTGTAAAAAGTAACAGTTATGAGCTTACTATGCCTCAAACCCTGATCATCATGGGTGCTGGTATTGTTGGAGCTTTGGCTTATACCTTTACGGATTCATTTTGGTTTTCAGCTGTCGAAGGTGAAGTTTATGCTACTTCAGCATTTTTTACCTCTATCGTATTCTGGGCCATGTTGAAATGGGATAGTGCAAAGGAGGATAGTCATGCCAGTCGCTGGATCATATTAATAGCTTTCATGATGGGATTGTCTATAGGCGTCCATTTATTGAACCTGTTGACCATTCCTGCTATTTCATTTTTGTTCTACTTTAAAAAATACAAACCTACTTTTTGGGGTATTGTATTGACAGGAGTCATTGGCGTAATGTTACTTGCTTTTATTCAGGTAGGTATTATTCCTCAAGTCGTTAACATATTCGCTCAAAGCGAGCTTCTGTTTGTAAATAGCCTTGGCCTGCCATTCAATTCAGGAACTGTTTTCTTTGGATTGATGTTGTTGGCTATGTTGGTTTCAGGTATATTCTATACGATAAAACCTACAAAAATGAGTGGGGTTATTGCTTTAGTTGTATATGGACTTATTGTCCTCCTAATTTTAATAACCAGCACCTCTGTTTCCAGTTTCTTCCTTCGCTTCCTGGTTTGTGGAGGTTTAACTACTCTCGCAATCATGCTTCGTCGTAAGACAGTCGTATTGAATACTATATTGCTGGCATTTTCTTTTTTAATCATTGGCTATTCGACCTTTTTTGTTTTGGTGATACGTGCCAATGCCAATACTCCTATTAACGAAAATGCACCGGTTGATGCACTTACTTTACTTACCTATCTTAACCGTGATCAATATGGTGACTGGCCGGTTCTGTATGGTCAATATTACAACGCCAAAGTCATTGACACAAAAGAAGGTGATTTCAATTATATTAAGGGAAAAGACAAATACATACCCACAACCCGTAAGATCAGCTATGTTTATGAACCCAACAACTGTGGCCTCTTCCCACGTATGTGGAGTGAGCAGGACAAGCATGTCAAAGCTTATAAAGCCTGGACAGGAATCAGGGGGAATAGAGCTCCTACGTTTGGCGAAAACCTGGAATTCTTTTTCAGAAACCAGTTAGGAAATCAGTATTGGCGCTATTTTATGTGGAATTTCGTGGGTCGTCAAAATGATCAACAGGGATTTGGAATTGATGATGCAGGGAACAAAGATGTTGTAAACGGGAACTGGATTAGTGGGATTAAATTTCTGGATGATGCCCGTTTGGGTAATCAGGATAAAATAACAGACAAAATGAAGCAAAACAAAGGAAGGAATACGCTATACTTCCTACCTTTCCTGCTGGGGTTAGGAGGTTTGATTTTTCATTTCTGGAAAAACAGACAAGACGCATTTGTTATAACCCTGCTATTTCTTCTGACAGGAATTGCCATTATTGTTTACCTAAACCCCACCCCCTATCAGCCTCGTGAACGAGACTATGCTTACGTGGGTTCATTTTATGCCTTTGCCATTTGGATAGGATTAGGGGTAGTTGGACTCTATCATTTATTATCTAAGAAAATCCCTCAAATGGCGAGCGTATTTATTGCCACCATTTTATGCTTTATGCTGGTACCTGTCATCATGGCAAAACAAGAATGGAATGATCACGACCGCTCTAATAAATTTGCTATGCGCGATTTTGCCAAGAACTATCTTGCCTCCTGTGCTCCCAATGCCATTCTGATTACTAACGGGGATAACGATACTTTCCCCTTATGGTATGTACAGGAAGTGGAGGGCTTCAGAACCGATGTACGCGTGGTTAACTTCACTTTGGCCTCTGGAGACTGGTATATTCACCAGTTGTTTAACAAAATGTATGATTCCGAGCCTTTACCGTTTACTATTCCTTCAGATAAATATACAGCAGGAACCAACGATTTTGTTCCTTACTATGCTAAAGACGAGAACAATGTATGGGATCTGAAAAAGCTCATTAACTTTATCAACAGCGATAATAAAGACAACAAAGTTATGCTTCAGGATAAACGTGAAGTTGCTTTCATTCCCACCAAAAATTTGTCTTTACGCGTTGACTCGCTGAAAGTATGCAAAAACGGGACAGTGCCCTCATATCTTACTGACAAGGTGGTAAAAGCCATTACCTGGAAAGTTCAAAAGAACACTCTCTATAAGAACGACCTGATGCTCCTCGACCTTATTGCTACCAACAACTGGGATAGACCAATTTATTTTGCCAGTCCATCCAGTGTAAGCGATTTTATCAACATTGAGGATTATTGCTATCTGGAAGGTTCGGTTTACAGATTTATGCCTGTAGCTGGCGATAACCGCCGAGGTGGAGTATTGACCGATGAGACATATAAAGCCATGATGGAAAAATTTGCTTATGGCAACCTTAACGATAAAAGCGTTTATTGTGATAAAGAAAGTTATGGTATGGCCCTTTACATGCGCAATAACTTTGCACGTCTGGCACAGGCTTTGATTTCTGAAGGTAAAAAGGACAAAGCAATTAAGGTGCTGGATAAGGGTATCGAAATGTTCCCAGATTATGCAGTTCCTTACGACCTATACATGATTGGCTATGGCGAACTTTATTTCCAACTGGGTCAACCAAAAAAAGCAAATGAGATATACGATATCGTTGGTCAAATTTATGATCAAAATATCGAATACTACATGAGTGTTGATCCCAAAACGGCAAAATTCTTTGAAGAAGATATGCAGCAAGGACTATCAGTTCTTCAAGCCCTGATGCAGTACTCAGAAAAGAATGGAGAAAAAGAACAAAGTAAGAAATTTGCTGATCTTTTGTCGAAGTATATCCAGGTTCCAACACAGGATAACGGAGGCGGAGAGAAGAAATAGTAATTTTTTGATTTCTGCGCAAAATAGTCATCTGTGCTGAACAGATGACTATTTTGTTTTAAGAACACCTGAAATGAATAACTACTGGAAAGTAATTATAAATCCACATGCCGGTGGCAACACCGATTCTTCGGTATGGCAAAGAATTCTTAATGAACTGGAGAATGCCAACATTCATTTTGATCACGAGGAATCGCTTTACCACAGACATATCATTGAAATTGTGAGCAAGTCAATAATCAATGGATATCGAAAATTTATTATCATTGGTGGCGACGGTTCTCTAAATGAATTGGTCAATGGAATCTATAATCAGTCCACTGCAAATCCAGATGAAATCACTGCTGCATTAATCTCGCTGGGCACAGGTAATGACTGGCCAAAAACACATGGGTTACCCAAGGAATCAAAGCAGATGATTGAAAGAATCAAAGCCGGCACAACAAGCCTTCAGGATGTGGGTGTTGTCAGATATCATTATAATACTGAAATAAGAACCAATTATTTTGTAAATGTTGCCGGCATGGGCTTTGATGCATTTGTTGTTATGAATACGGCTAAAAAGAAAGGCAAGAAACCCCGAAGCAAGTTCTCCTATCTCTACAGTCTTTTTCGTTCCTTACTTCGTTATTCCTGTGTTAAGGCTAAAATATGTGTAAACGGCAAAGAAGTTTTTCATAACTACCTCTTCAGCTTCAATGCAGGAATAGGCAGATATAGCGGCGGCGGAATGATGCAAGCTCCTGAAGCCATTCCGGACGATGGCTTATTAGATGTAACCGTTTTCAGAAAAATGTCAAAAGCAAAAGTAATAGCAAATGTGAAGCGTCTTTACGACGGGTCATTCAAAAATTTGCCCGAAGTAAGCCTCTATAAAGGACAAGAAGTCCAAATACAATCTGACAAGAGTATACTCCTGGAATGCGATGGTGAAGTACTAGGTCATTCCCCGGCATTATTTACTATTATTCCGTCAGGATTTAGGTATATCTGCTAGTGAAAAAAGATTTTATCACCTACTAGTTTTTCCACCATATCCAAAGTATAATAGTAAACTTTAGGATCAATAGAGTATATACTCATTTTGCCCTCTCTTACCTTAGTTACTATTCCAAAGTCCCTTAGTAAATTCAGATGATGAGAGGCCTCCGCTTGAAGAATGTTCATTTTTTCGTAGATCTCGGTAACTGAACAACCTTTGCCCTCTAATAAAAGTTCCATTATCTTCACCCTCATTGGATGGGTCATCAGATTCAGTCTTTTAGATGTACGTTCAATTTTATCACTGTCTATTTGTTCATAAAGCAACATAATCTCTGATTTTTGAATTTATACTATCACAAATATACAACAAAATTCTTGTATCATTTGCTTGTGAAGTTGCATAAAAAATGTCTCCAATATCTTATCCCCTTTTATTTTTTTTGTGAATCATTCTAAAATTCAGCAAAACAGAGAGATTTTACATCACAATCAATTTCATATAGGGTATTACCCACTAACTAATTATTTATGTTTTTTTAACAAAAAACTATAACTTCGTTTTACATTGGGTCCACATCAATGCTAATCCGTACTGATGAATATTTTTTTTGAAAAATTGCTAATTCCGCCAATATCTGACTTTTATTTTTCGAAAGGGCATTGTTTCTGTCAAGTTTTAACAAAATATTCTTCAGATACAGGTTCTTAATTCTTGAAACAACAGGGTATTCGGGACCAAAAACCTTTTTCGGGAATATCAATTTAAGATCATAGGCCAAACTGGCTGCTGCTTCGTTTAAGGTAGTGGTATTCTGATGCTTTAATGTAATCTGTACTAATTTGCAAAAAGGCGGATAATTAAAGCGCTGACGTTGATCGAGCTGCTGGGTGCACATAGCAGCATAATTGTTTTGAAGGACCAATTGAATAATAGGATGAGCCGGATTGTAGGTTTGAATAATTACCTTGCCTCTTTTGTTGCGACGACCTGCTCTTCCACTAACCTGAGACATAAGTTGAAAACTTCGCTCATGCGATCTGAAATCAGGATAACTCAACATATTATCAGCATTCAAAATGCCTACCAAAGACACATTATCGAAGTCGAGACCTTTGGTAACCATTTGAGTGCCTATCAGGATTTGTGTCTTTCGGTCTTCGAAATCGTTAAGTATTTCCAGGTAGGAACTTTTTTTGCGGGTTGTATCCAGGTCCATGCGAGCTACATTATTCTCAGGGAATAACAGTGCGGTTTCTTCTTCTATTCTTTCCGTTCCTACACCTTTTGTCAATAGCTGGGTGCTTTTACAAGCAGGACATTGTTCCGGCACCTTGGTGGAATAGCCGCAATAATGACATTTGAGCAGATTGATTTGCTTATGATACACCAGAGTGACATCACAAAACTTGCAGGAGGGTACCCAGTTGCAATCATTACATTCGATGCGGGTTGAAAAGCCACGCCGGTTCTGAAACAGAATAACCTGCTCCTTCTTTTTAAGAGCTTCATCTATGTGTTGGAACAGCACATCTGAAAAAAAAGATCTCATCCTTTTTTGATATACCTGCTCCTTCAAATTGACCAGATTGATCTCCGGATATTCAATATTACCGTATCGGTTATTAAGCTCTGCCAAACCATATTTTGAGGACAATACATTAAAATAACTCTCAACAGCAGGCGTAGCCGATCCTAATATGGTTTTGGCCCCATGCAGGTGTGCCAGGAATATAGCTGCATCACGTCCGTTATAGCGGGGTGATGGGTCGTTTTGCTTAAATGAAGTATCGTGCTCCTCATCAACTATGACCAACCCCAACCTGAAAAATGGCAAAAAGACAGAAGATCTGGCACCTAAAATGATGTCATAGGAATTGAGAATGGCATTACCCGAATCATCTTTAACAATTCGGTTCCATACCTCTACTCTTTCGTCATGATTATATTTGGAATGGTATACTCCTACTTTCTTTCCAAAATACTTTCTGAGTCGAATGATGATCTGCGCCGTCAGTGCTATCTCAGGTAAAAGGAACAGCACTTGCCTGCCTTGTTCCAGAGTTTCCTTAATGAGTTTGATATAGATCTCTGTTTTACCGCTGGAGGTAATGCCATGCAGTAAAACAACATCACGCGTTTCGAACTGTTTCCTGATAGAATTGAGTGCTTCACCCTGCTCGTCATTGAGTATGATCTGGTCGGCTTCCGAACTACTTTCAAAATCCTTCAAACGACTCAATGGGTTTTCATAAGTTTCGAATACTCCCTTTTTCACAAGAGATTGCAATTGTGTAGTAGTAGCTTCAGCCTTTTCCAGTAATGTAGCACGGCTTATATGCTCCGGTTTGAACTCTTCAAAACGACTTAATTGCAAAAATGCCATAACAATTTGCACTTGTTTGAAAGCCTTCTTACTCAATTCGTTTAAAAGCTTATTAAGAGCTTCTTCTGTATCATATTCTTCTGTCAAACGGACACAGAGTTCCATTTTCGGTTTGAATTTTTCGTACAGTTCTTCTTCTATTAACACCACTTTCTTCTCGATGAGTGTGTTGATAAGAGGAATAATCTTTTTCTGTTCTACTATTTCGGAAATTTCGGCAAGAGATAGCTTTTGCCTTATGTCCAGAGCTTCTGCTACCAGAAACTCTTTTTCCTTCAAGACATCGAAATTCCTATCGAATTCTGGATGCAACACTATACAACTTTCGCTGGCAAGTTTTAAAGATGAAGGCAGGGCTGCATTCATCACTTCCCCCATACGGCACATATAATACTCTGCCACCCATTGCCAGAAATCGAATTGCTTGCTGTTTACTATGGGTTTTTCATCCAACACCGACAAAACATATTTGGGAGTATATCCCTGAGGAATTTCTTCATGAATACGATAGACCAGTGCTGTATAGATCTTTCGTTTACCAAACTGAACCACCACCCTCATGCCCACCTTTACGGAATCATTCAATTCGAATGGCACGCGGTATGTATAAAAACCGGGCAAAGGCAAAGGAAGTATGACTTCAACAAATAGGGTGATGCGTTCCATTATTACGTTGATAAGATGCGGGCCATTTTAAGCATCTCGATGTTCATATGCTGATGGTGCTTGGTAGCCTTTTCGAAAGGAATATAAGATGGTTTATTATTCATTTGGCCTATCATTATACCTTTTTTACCGTCCATAAGAGCATTAACAGCCTCATAGCCCAGGGTACTTGCCAGCACTCGGTCCATGCAAGAAGGGGTCCCTCCTCTTTGCATATGCCCAATAATAGCTACGCGGGTATCATAAAAATCAAATTTCTCCTTTACCTTTCGGGCTACTTCAAAAGCGCCTCCCTGATCATCGCCTTCGGCTACAATAATAATCCCGGAAGTTTTATTCTCGCGCCTGTCGTTTTCGAGTCTGGCAATTAAGTCTTCAATAGAAGTTTGGGTTTCTGGCACCAGAATATCTTCTGCTCCACCTGCTATACCAGAACTTAGTGCTATAAACCCAGCATCTCTTCCCATCACCTCAACAAAAAACAAACGGTTATGAGAAGCAGCTGTATCACGAAGTTTATCTACAGCATCAATTACAGTATTGATTGCCGTATCATATCCAATGGTAAAATCAGTTCCGTAAAGGTCATTATCAATAGTACCGGGGACTCCAACCACAGGAATACTGCATTTTGCTTCGAGGGCAATGGCCCCTCTAAAGGTGCCGTCGCCACCTATGACTACCAATGCATCAATACCTTCCTTTCTAAGATTTTCAGCAGCTATATTCTGACCTTCATCAGTACGAAAGAATTCAGAACGGGCTGTCTTAAGGATGGTGCCTCCCCGTTGAATAATATTGGCAACAGAATAATTATATAAGGGTTGATATTCCCCTTGTATGAGTCCTTCATAACCCCTTAAAATACCCGCAACCTCTACTTTTCTGTAAATTGCTGTTCTTACAACAGCGCGTATGGCAGCATTCATACCCGGTGCATCGCCGCCCGATGTCAGCACCCCTATCTTTTTAATTGTATTCATGTTCAATTGAATGTTTTTTCGTCAAACAAAGGTATTCTTTTTTTATGTTCGGGGTGGGTGGGGTAGTAATGAAATAGTTTAATATTTGCTTTTATTTCGGTTAAGTTTTGTATATTTACACGAAATTATTCTGATGAAGGCGGCGATAACAGGCGGAACTGGTTTTATTGGCAAACAAGTTGTTTGTCAACTGGAAGCTATGGGTTATGAGGTGACCTTGATTGGCAGAAGCGACATTAAAGGAGAGACATCACTTCTCAGGCAAAAACTAAATAATGCCTCTTTGGTAATAAACCTGGCCGGAGCACCTATTATCGATAAATGGACCGATTACCATAAAAAGAACATCTACCACAGCCGCATTCATACTACCCGAAATCTCGTATACGCTATGGATCCGAAAAGCACCCGATTGTTCATCAGTGCTTCGGCTATCGGCATCTACTCTGAGGAGGGAGTACAGACCGAAAGCAAATTCACCTATGCTTACGATTATTTAGCCTTAGTATGCAATGATTGGGAATCTGAAGCTATGCGCTTATCTAACAACATACGGACCGTAATTTTTCGCTTTGGAGTGGTACTTGGAAAGGGGGGGGCTTTGCAGAAGATGCTACCTCTTTTTAAATATGGGTTGGGAGGAATTATCGGAAATGGTGAGCAGGCTTATTCGTGGGTTCATATCAAGGATGTGGTGGAAGCCATCTCATTTGTTATTTCTAACCCGGAATGTAAGGGTGTGTACAATATTACTTCTCCCAATCCGGTTTCGAACAAAACTTTCACTGAAGCTCTGGCTGGGAAACTAAAAAGAAAAGCTATTCTTAAAGTTCCTGCCTTTGTGCTCAAGATGAAGTATGGCGAAGGAGCCAATGTGCTATTGACCGGACAGACCGTTATTCCGGAACGTCTTTTGGCCCAAGGATTTTCCTTTCAGTTTCCGGAAATCGATGGTGCTCTTGAAAATATAATTAATCAAAATTCCGATCTTCAAAAACTATCATAATTATGGCAGCTTACGTTATTGTTGAAATTAAAGTGACCGATCCACAGGGTTACGAAGAATATAAAAAACACACCCCCGGTTCGCTGGTGCCCTACGAGGGGAAATTTGCCGTGAGAGGCGGACATGCCGAAACTCTGGAGGGCGAATGGATCCCGGAGCGCATTGTGGTACTCGAATTCCCTACCCTGGAACAAGCCAAGGCATGGTACCACTCTGATGTGTATACCGAAGCCAAACAGATCAGGCTGCGTTCAGCAGTCACGAAAATGATTTTAGTAGAAGGAGTTTGAAGGGGAAAATAACAAACATCAAATAGCAAATTACAAATAAGCACCAATCGTTACAATTCAAAAATTCAAACGGGGAATACCGTTTTGAATTTAATGTCATTTGAATTTGGGATTTATTTGTCTTTTTGAATTTTATTCATCAGGGTTTCTCCACCTTCATCCACAAACGGACATCCTGCAAGGGTCGGTCGTTGGTGTCGGTCTTTAGGGCGGCTATTTTATCTACAATCTCCATGCCGCTTACTACTTCGCCAAACACGGTATAGGCTCCGTCGAGATGAGGCGCTCCACCAATGGTTTTATAAACTTCGCGTTGCTGCGGTGTCAGTTTAAAAGGCTTGCTCTTAGCGTACTCAGGCTGGATGACCGAATGGTATTGGTCGAGCATGGCGTAGATATTTGGGATATCATGCTTTTGCATCAACTGCTGAAACTTTTTCATTTCGATGGTGTCGTTCTTCTTTTTCAATATATCCAGCAGTATGAAAGAACGGGTGTAGCGTTCGCGTTTTTGTTCTGCCGAATCGAGGCCGGCATCGGTGAACTTTTTGCCCTGAACTATATAGAACTGGCAGGCCGAGGATACTTTATCCGGATTCACATCGTCGCTTTCGCGGGCAGCGGCAAGGGCACCGCGTTTGTTCAGATATTCTTCCACGAATTCGGCGGGAATCTTATAGGTGGTATCGCCGTCGCCCAGCATTTGTCCTGGTTGCGCATGCTTTGACACGGGGTCGCCGGCCTGAATCATGAAACCGGCAATCACACGGTGGAACAAGGTGCTGTCGAAGAAGCCGCTTTGGGCCAAAGCCAGGAAATTATCGCGGTGCTTGGGGGTCTTGTCGTACAGTTTTACCTTGATCACCCCGTAAGGAGTGTGAATGGAAACTATGTTTTCCTTGGGTTTAGGCGTGCATGAGGCCAGGAGGCAGAGGATGACCGAGAAATAAATGAGGTGTTTCATGAGGGTAGATTTTATTGTAAAAATACCTTTTTTATGAGAATAAGCAGTAAGGCATAGTAAAAGAAGTGTTTTTCGGGGGCTGAAGCCCCAGAATATCTTAATCATGGAAAACTGACGGGGAGAACTTGACCAGGCTTGCTATCACACAGTCGCCCCATCAGGTGTTAAAGAACCGATTACTTATCCTTATCGGGAACAGGGGGCATGGTGACTTCGGTTTTATAGCCTTTCTTTTCGAGCAGTGCAAAGAGCTGAGCCGAGGTCTGAAGGGTGCTGTCGAAGACTATTGTCACTATCTTTTTGCGCAGATGGGCTTTTACGAAATACACACCTGTTTCTTTGGAAAGGTCCTGCTCGATGAGGCTCTTTCCGTTAACGCTGAGAGAGTCGAGTTTGATGTTGACCTCTTTACTGTTGACCTTTTTATGGCATGCGCCCATCATCATTACAGCTATGGCCAAACAAATGAAAGCTGCGATCTTAGGGTTTTTAGTTGTCATATTGTTGCAAAATTCGTTATTGGTTTTCTAGTATCTGCAACGGTAATAAGCCACAACGGCAGATAGGACGAAGAGTGCGGCATTGATTAGTATTTCTTTGAACTCGCTGCGGCGCAGGTGGTGCATGATGGCGAGCAACATGACCAGACAAAGACCCGTTGCGGCCCATGGAGTTAGAACAGGGACAATACCTATGTATAGAGGCAGGGTGAGACCTACTGCACCCAGCAATTCGGAGAGTCCGATGAAACGGACCATGCCTGAGGAATATTCTTTGGCCCAAGGGAGAATTTTGCCAAGCCTTTCTTTGGGCATGATAAGCTTCATAGCCCCTGCCATAAAAAACGCCAATGTAAGGAGGCCCTGTATAAACCAAACGGTTGTGTTCATATTCTGTCTTTTGAAAAGTTCAGACAAAGTTAGTTATTTAATTAACAGGGTCCCATTTGAAATGAAAACTAATTAAATACAACTATGCAAACAATGAGCAAGGCTATGGAAAGCAACAGTAATGAAACTATGGACAACATTCTTTCTTCGTTTTTCATTTTTCGCCAGCCTTTGGTAAAAAGTTTTCGCGTCGCTAAAAACATTAATGCAATCAACAGCAGTATCCCTAATATACCTTTGATAGAAATGACAAATAATAAGCTCATGAGGTCTGTTTTTCGATATTGATTTGTTTGGCGTTAAAAATTCCAGTTGATCAGGTTTGTTTGCAAAATTAGAACTTTTCGTAATTTTCAAATCAAAAAAAAGGCTATGAC
>CAZNRQ010000030.1:0-342 GCA_964574845.1 uncultured Bacteroidales bacterium | reverse complement strand
GTTCTGTCTTTTGAAAAGTTCAGACAAAGTTAGTTATTTTTTGATGGGAATGCAATTTTATTTGATGTTCGGAATGAATTGGTTTAAAAATACTGGTACGAAATATTTTGCATTAAAGTATTTGCTGAAAGGCATGACAATTCGGCATCAGTATAGTGGAAATGAGTGTCAATGATGAGGTTCAGAAGGGAATGAAAGAAGTGACCGATGCTGAAATACGGGTGCAGAAGGGTGATTTCGATTCCAAAGGCCGTGAATGCTCTGCACAAGGCCGTGACAACTCTGCGCATGACCGTGACAACTCTGCACATGACCGTGACAACTCTGCACATGACCGTGACA
>CAZNRQ010000029.1:0-15330 GCA_964574845.1 uncultured Bacteroidales bacterium | reverse complement strand
ATACCCACAGCTGATGATATCTCTATTAATACTATGGGGGCACTCTCAGGTGCCAAAACCGTTCCTTTAGGATTTAAAACTACAGTAGCCGGGACTTTTACCATCACGGCTGATATGGTTTCAAGTCTGACCAGTAATGGAAACTATGTATACCTCAGAGATATTGAAACAGGTGTTGTCCAAAACCTTGCTGCTAATAATACCTACCAGTTCACTTCTGGGGTAACCAATGGTCTGAAAAGGTTTGTTTTGTTATTTAATCCGCCTTTGACTGTATTCCCTTCTATTGCTCTGACGTCAAATGCGCTGTCAGTCGCTGGTGGAACTACTTCTGTCAATTTACCTTATTCGGGAACCACAAATAGTCCCGATAAATACAGTATTGATTTTGATGCAACGGCTAATACTGCAGGGTTTGTGGATATAACAGATGTAAATCTGCCGGCAAGTCCCATTGTTATCAGCATTCCTTCGACTGTTTCACCAGGTATTTACAATGCCTTGTTGTCAGTTAAGATCAGTACTACAGGGGCGGTAAGTACCACTTATCCTATCACCATTGAGGTGCAAACTACATTTACAAAATCAATGGATATTGGAACTACAGTGACCTTAAGCTGGACTCCAACTTCAGGAGCCTCCTCCTATGTTATTCAGTATCGTGTTCCGGCAGGCGTTTGGATTGGAGCTTCATCAGGAACAGCTAGTCAAGCTAAACTCACCAATCTTACTGAAGAAACTCTTTATGAATGCAGAGTAATTACCTTTAAAAACGGTATCATTTATTCTACAAGCGCCATTGGAAACTTCACTACAGATCTTTTCAGCTATACTAAATCTTATGATATGGGAACAACCCAGCAGATATCATGGCCAAGTCTTTCCTGGGCTTCGAGCTATGTATTACAGTATAAAAAATCTTCTGCTTCAACATGGACAGGTATTGCAGCTACTGGAAATCAGATCAAACTCAGTAATCTGGACCCTGAAACTGACTATGATTATAAACTTGTGGTTTTTAAAAGCAATTTAATGTATGGAACTGCGCAAACAGGTACTTTCACTACAGCGAAGGTGGATTTTACATCTTCTAATGTGACTACTACTTCACTGACTCTTTCATGGACGGATCTTGCTCCATGGGCTACAGCATATACTTTACAATATCGCTTGCCCGCTGGAGTTTGGACAGGTATACCTTCGTATTCTAATTCTGTCAATATCGCTAATCTCACCCCGGCTACTGCTTATGAATGCAGGCTGTATGTGTTCAAAACCACACAATGGGGCCTTAGTCAGGCAGGAACATTTGCTACAGCAGGTGGAAAAGCAATAAGTACCGAGAATACCGGTAATGACAATCAGCTTTCGGTTTACCCAAATCCGTTCACAGATCAGGTGAAGATGGATGTCTTTGTGAAAGAAGATGCCAAACTTACCTGGAATCTTTATGATATGACAGGAAAACTGGTCCTTAACGGTGAGGAAAGTATTAGAACTGGCTACAGCACTTTCAATATAAATGCCGCTGAGTTGCCTAAAGGTGTTTATATGATAAAGGCTACTCTTAACGATCAAATCCAGAGCTTTAGAGTGTTGAAACAATAGACTTTAACTGTTAATTGAAATTAGTTTTTTTATTTATAATCAGAAGGCTGGCATTATTTCGCTAGCCTTTTGGTTTTAAATCATGTTAAATTTTATTTTACCAGATTTATTATTCTAATTTTAAAAGATGCAAAACGGGTTGCTGTTTTTTTAGGTTTAGATTTTACCTTAATTCAGACCGTAATATTACGGCCTAACACAAGATTATTCTATTACTAATAAATCTTATTGCGCAAAATCACGTAAATTTGAACCTGATTTAAAAGTAAATGGGATGAACCGTCTTTTTGTAGTACTTCTTTTTTTCTCCGTGGTTTTTACCGCAAAAGGCCAGGATGAAGCCGATTTTCCTTTTTCTGCCGACAGGCCGGGCATGGCCTGGTCGGCCGATCTGTTGAGTCCGCATAAGTTTCAGTTCGAGAGCGGATTCTCTTTCGAACGTTCGGGCCATGGCGACAACCGTCAGGATTACATACTTTTTAACACCTCCATGATACGCTATGGCGTTAACCGTTATGCTGAGATAAGGCTCATTGGCGAAGTGGCTCAACTACGAACCCCCGACGCTACGCTTACCGGAATAAACCCTCTGGTGTTCGGCACCAAAATAATGGTGTTCAAAGGTCGCGGCCTGCTACCCAAAACCTCCTTACTGATGCACATGAAAATACCATATACCGGCAAAAAAGAATTCCACCCTCAGCGCTATCTGCCTTCCTTCTACCTGGCTTTTCAGAACAAAATAACTGACCGTATGGGGCTTTGCTATAATGTGGGAGTTGATTATAATGATGAAACCGATGGCGCCACCGAATTTTTTGGCCTTTGCTATGGCTACAACCTCACTGATAAGCTCTATTCCTTTGTGGAAGAATACAACTATTGGGAAACGGGTGTTGCACCAGTCAATTCGGTAGATGTGGGTTTTGCCTATCAGCTGAGCAATAATATCCAGGTAGACCTTTCGGGAAACATGAACCTGCAAAATTTTAGGCAATACTTTGCGGTTAATTGTGGCCTGGCATGGCGCATAGTCCGAAAGCAAACTAGGGACAATGAAATTCACTAAATACCTGGCTTTATGAGAACTGTTTTGTTGTGGGCAGCTGTTTTTTTATTGCCTTTATTTATTAATTCTACTGCTTTGAAACCTTCCAATCTGACCGTCAGCAGCACATCGTTTGTGCACAACGGAAACATCCCCTCAAAATATACCTGCGATGGCATCAATATTTCGCCTCAGATATCATGGTCAGCAGGACCTCAGGGTACTAAATCCTACGCTTTGATCTGTGACGATCCTGACGCACCTATGAAAACATGGGTTCACTGGCTTATTTTCAATATACCTGCCACGGTTCATTCTATACCCGAAAATGATGCAGGCATAGAGGAGGCCCTATATGGCACCACCGATTTTCGTCGAACAGGCTATGGTGGGCCTTGTCCGCCCAGCGGCACCCATCATTATCATTTCAAGGTCTACGCCCTAGATATTGATCTGCCGTTGAAAAGCGGGGCCGGCAAAGCCGATATGGAAAAAGCCATGCAGGGCCATATATTAGCTCAAGGCGACCTTATAGGTTTGTATATCCGACAAAAATAAAACAACAGCCCGGCAGCACCATGAAAACTCCAAGTGCAAAAACTTCACCTCTCAAACTAATCTTCACATTTTTCTACATATTGATATTCCCCGCCTTGCTGCTTTATATTTCAGGCGATTGGTGGTGGACAGAAGGCTGGATATTCGGCCTATGGTTTCTTGCCTTATGCTATACCACAATAACCTATCTCTACATCAAAGATCCGGCCTTGCTGTCTGAGCGTTATCAGAAGCCCGGAGCCGGCAATCAAAAGAAATGGGACAGAATAGTAGTTTATATTCTGATGCTCGGATTCATTTCGTGGATAGTCATCATGCCCATAGATGCACATCTTTACCAATGGTCCACTGGTTTTCCTCTCTGGCTGAAGATAGCAGGAGGGACAATGCTGTTGTTGTCGTCCTTCTTTTTCTTTCGTTCATACTACGACAATACTTTTTTATCTCCTCTGGTCAGGATACAATCAGAGCGAAAACAGCAAACCATAACTACCGGTGTTTATGGTTTTGTTCGTCATCCCATGTATCTGGGCGGAATATTGTTGTTTATGGGTGCTCCCATGCTATTGGGGTCTTTTTATGGTATGCTCATTGCCTTGCTGATGATGGTTACATTGGCCCTCAGGATAAAAGGAGAAGAAAAGATGCTGGCCGGCGAACTGGAGGGTTATGTTGATTATCAAAAGATAGTGAAATACCGGCTGATACCTTTTATATGGTAATAAAAACGGCCATGCTGTTCTGAGTCTGAACCGATCAGGTGGCTAATCCAAAAGCAAAGCAGCAGAAATATCTGGCTTTAATTCTGACATTCTTTTTATTTATAACTTTGCAGTAACCAAATCTCTGGGTCATGAAAAAGTATCTGTTATTTTCGCTGTTCATCCTTACTTTTTTTTCTAACCCGCTTTGGGCACAGGATAAAAAGCAATCGGCCAAAGGTTTCGGTATAGAAGCTGGAGTGGGCTATAATAGTATGAATTGGCTAATCACTTCACATGCCGGCAACGATTCATCTGTTACCCTGAATCATTTTTGGCTGCAACCTTGCTTGCGACTGCATTATGATATATTTTTGAAACAAATAGGGCTAAAAAGTAGTCTGAAACTGAAACCATTTATAGGGTATTATACCTTTGGCGGCAAGCATAAACCTGACGATGTCGGAAATTCGAAGATACTTTCCTTTGGTTCTATTGAAGCCGGCATAGGACTGGCATTTGATATAAATGATTATTTGCAGATCACGCCTTTGATGAAGGCCCAGTATATCTTTTCGGCTACCAGGCGTTCTATTGGTATTCCTACCATACCGGCTCAGGATCTCAAAGCTGATTTTAATACCCTGGCAGCCAATGCAGGTTTGCAGATCAGATATAAGTTCAGGCATTTCACTTTGGGTGCCGAAGGCTGGCTGGGTCTTACAAACTTTTATAAGCCTAAAGGCAGATTAGCCAAAGAAAACAACTATCGATTGTTGTTAGGCTACGAATTTTAAAATCATAAAAAAACCGGATACCAACAGCACTTGTGCTACTGAAGTATCCGGCAGATGGTATTTTGGTTGGTGATCTACTGTTTTACGAACTTGGCCCTGTAAATTTGCTGTCCCACTTGCATACGGACCATGTAGAAACCTGGCGTAAGATTTTCGATATTCAGTTGTAAAGGATTGCCGTTGCCGGTGCTTAGTTCCTGGCTCATAACTTCCTTTCCTGCATAATCGAATAAGCTGATCAAAGCCTTATCCTTTCCGTGAAAGTTATCTGTAATGTTGAGATGGTTTGACACAGGATTAGGATATACGGATAATAAGGAATGCTCATTTTCTTTAATGCCGTCGCCTTGTTTTAAGCAATAATACATTGCTGTCCATCCTAAATCCTGAACGCTTCCGTTGCTATTGAAAGTGATAAGCATTTTTCCACTGTTTGCGGTAAGCATTGGAGGGATATCATAACCTGTAAAGGTTCCTAACAAAGGATCGACGGTGGTTTCTCCGTCGTAAACACTCAAAAAATCATTTCCTGATTCGGTTTTAAACTCGGTGAATTGAAGAATAACTTTTTCGGCATTGGTAGGGGTAATCAGCCAGTCGCAATGGGTATCATTCCAGTAGTATGAATAACCGCTGCCATCCGAAATTACTTTAGTAGAGTCAGTAAATGTTCTGCTGGGCAAGCAATAAGGAGCAAAATAAGGAGCAATATTAACAATGGCGGTTTGATAGGAAGTGAAATCGTAGCCTCCCGGATTCAGCAGGCTCACCAGGAAATAACCATTCGAGGAACCACTCCATCCCCAATTCATATGGAATCTGTTGTTGGCATCATAGCCGTCGCAAACCCATGCATGTCCGCCGCCTGAACCACTTCCACTGTACATAATAGGATGATTCTGGTCCAGGTTGTCTTTAAGAATAGCTATCCAATCAAAATCAGAATAATAATGTTTCTGCTCCATTTTAACTGTATTGCGGTAATGGAAATAGTTTTTAAAGGCAGTAACTGCATTTTCGGACATGGCCCCCGACTCTGTGGGGCTGTAGTCCATATCTACCGAAACACCGCAATGAAATATCAGCGTCCCAATGGCGTCTTCATTGGTAAGATTGCCGTAGGCGCCCATAGTGGTCCAATCATAGGTAGTGGCAGAAAAATCAGCTCCAATGTTTCCGAAATGAGGATGAGAATACCAATGTGAACCCACACCCTGATCAGGATAATTGTAATACTTCATGATCTGAGCCATAGCTGTAGCCACACAACCTGTAACACAGTGTCCGTCAGGTCCTGTAGAATATACGGGGCATTTGTAGTTATAATACTTTCCCTGATCCCATTTGGTGGAAATTAACGGGCTGACAGTTTTGGTCGATTTTTTTGACAATTCAGGAGTGTAATCGGATAACAATTCTCCCCAGCCTTTGTCTTTTGCTCTTTCTGTGATGCTACTGCGACATGAATGAATTTGATTGGAGTAGCTTTGCAGCCATTCGACCGTAGCTGGAGCCAAATAAGAGGACTTAAAACTACCTTCATCAGACCAGGCTAATACAGGAACTACCGAATAATCTCCTGAAACAATCACAAAACCATCATTTCCTATATTATAAACAAAAAGAGTGGTGTCCGATTGTTTGCTAAGAAAATAGGATAAGGTAACATTCCCTGAAGTAGAGAATGACTTATTCCAGAAGTTTTCTGCCGCCTGACGTGCAACTTTACTGTCCACTTTCTGGGCAGATGCCAAATAAAAACTGAATACGATCAACGAAAGGGTAAGGAGTTTTTTCATAAAGAAACTATTGATTAGTAATTTGTGTGCGCAAATTTATGGATAATTGCATAGCTTTTTCATTTTTATAAAAAAAAGTCATACACAAAATGATTAACATCAGTCAGCTGAAATAACTAAGGGATATTCCTTTTCAAACAAATCTGAATGTTGAGACAAAGAAAAACATTTCTATTTTTGCTAAAAAAATCAAAATGGATAAGAAAGAAGTTATTTCGGCCTGCGGCCTGGTCTGCAACGAATGTGAGTTTTTCGAAAAGCAATGCAATGGCTGCTATGCTGTGGAAGGTTCCACTTTTTGGGCCAAAGAAATGATGCCGACTAAGGTTTGTCCTTTATTTGATTGCAGCGTCAATCAGCGCGGATATCATAGCTGTGGCAATTGTGCAGAACTGCCTTGTGCCACCTTTCGCGAAATGAAAGATCCCAATAGCAGTGAAGAAGAACATCAGAGAATGCTAATAGTGCGACAGGAGATTTTGCGAAAGAATATTAGCGAATAGTTACTTGCATTATAACATTCCCATATTTATTCCTCATCTGGCTTGCCCGTTTACATGTGTATTTTGTAATCAAAGGCATATTTCGGGCCAACAAAAGCCTATGGAGGTGGATGATATCATTGCCAAGATTGAATTGAATCTTTCGACCATAGTTAGCCAATCATCCGAAATAGAGGTGGCATTCTTCGGCGGGAGTTTCACTTGTCTGGAATTAGAAAATCAGAATAAATACCTCGAACTAGTTCAACCCTATATCAACTGTGGACAAATACAAAGCATTAGGTTGTCCACCCGCCCTGATTATATAAATCAGAATATACTTGACTTCCTTAAAACCAAACATGTTGAAACCATTGAATTAGGAGTGCAATCCATGGATGATACGGTCCTTAAGAGTTCGGGTAGGGGGCATACGGCGCAGCATGTAATCAATGCCTCCGAACTGATAAGAGCTAATGGCTTCAAACTTGGCTTACAAATGATGGTGGGGATTCCGGACGATAGCGCCGAAAAGAGTTTGGAAACGGCAAAAAGAATTATAAGTCTGAGTCCTGATTGTGTTCGGATATATCCGGCTCTGGTTGTCAAAAATACGGAATTGGAGAGTTTGTATAATCAGGGTAGGTATCAGGCCCTGACCCTGGATGAAGCAATTGATTGGGTGGCCCTGGTGATGAAGCAATTTATCCAAAACCAAATAAACATAATTAGGGTAGGGCTGCATCCTTCCGAGGGTTTCGAAAGTGGCGGGAATCTGGTGGCAGGCCCTTATCATGTTTCCTTCCGCGAATTGGTTATGACCCGCTTATGGTATGAAGAATTCAAAGGAATTACCGTAGAAGATAATTCGGATTTAACGGTATTTATAGCTAATAATGAATACAATAATGCCATTGGTTATAAGGCATATAATAAGAATTACCTAAAGCAAAAATTCAGGAGGGTAAAGTTTGTATGTTCTGCAAAACTAAAAGACATGGAATACTATGTGGATTATAATTGACAAGCGTATTGCGGATGCTTCCAAAAAGGTATTAAGCAGTTTGGGGAATTTGCTGGAGTTAGAAAGCTCTGGCATAGTTTACGATGCTATCAGCGGTCACCCTGATATTTTTAGTTGCCAGGCAGATGATCATCTGATCATGGCACCCAACACTCCCGAAAGTTTTGTGGCTCAGCTTGAGAAAAGTAAAATAGGATTTGAATTTGGCACAAGGCCTTTAGGGATGAAATATCCTCATACAGCGCACTACAATGCTGTGGTGACAGAACAATTGCTGATACACAACCTGGATATCACCGATCCAAAGTTGCTTGATTTATGTAAATCCAAACAAAAGATACAAGTCAATCAGGCCTATACGCGATGCAACCTGATGGCTTTGGACTACAAAATCTTTATTACTTCCGACAAAGGAATAGAGAAAGCACTGGTCGATCTGAACTTTAATGTGTTTTATGTTGAACCGGATAAAATAGAACTAAGCGGTTTCGCACATGGTTTTTTCGGAGGTTGTTGCGGAGTGCTTGATAAGAAAATCTTACTTAATGGCAGTTTACATGGCATTAGGAATAAGGACTCCCTACAATTATTTGCTGAACAGGCTGGCTTTAGTTTTGTGGAACTCAACAATGGACCTTTATGTGATGCGGGGAGCATATTCTTTGTCGCCGGATAAAAAACTTTGCCATTAGATAAGTTATTGGTAAATTTGACACCAAATATTCACTAAACTGATGAAGCTATCCGTTGTTATTGTTAACTACAACGTTAAATATTTCCTCGAACAATGTTTGCATTCCGTATTTAAAGCTGGGCAGGGCATTGCCATGGACGTATTTGTGGTGGATAATAATTCTGTAGATGGGTCAATACTTATGGTCAAAGATAAGTTCCCCAAAGTTACTTTGATCGAAAATAAAGACAATAAAGGTTTTGCCAAAGCCAACAATCAGGCCATACAGCAAAGTAGTGGTGAATTTGTTCTTTTATTAAACCCAGATACGGTCGTCGAAGAAAATACTTTCCGACAAATCATTGATTTTATGGATACTCATGCCGATGCCGGTGGGTTGGGAGTGAAGATGGTGGATGGCAAAGGGCGTTTTCTTCCTGAATCAAAACGCGGATTGCCCACACCGGCAGTCGCCTTTTATAAGATATTCGGATTATCCATGCTTTTTCCCAAGTCGAAAACATTTGGCAGATATCATCTGGGTTTTCTTGATAAAAATGAGATACATGAGGTGGATATTCTTGCTGGTGCCTTTATGTTGTTGCGCAAAAGCGTTCTCGACAAGATAGGCTTACTGGATGAAGCCTTTTTTATGTATGGTGAGGATATCGACCTTTCGTATCGTATTGTTCAGGCAGGTTATAAGAATTATTATTTCCCTAAAACCCGCATCATTCATTATAAAGGAGAAAGTACAAAAAAGAGCAGCGTGAATTATGTCTTTGTGTTTTACAATGCCATGATCATTTTTGCACGCAAGCATTTCTCGCAGAAAAACGCGAAGCTATTCTCTTTTCTGATTAATCTGGCTGTTTATCTAAGGGCTTTCGTTGCCGTGATTATGCGCTTTTTGCGAAAAGTGTTTCTTCCGATGATTGATTTTGGATTGATCTTTACAGGCATATATTTTATTAAAACCTACTGGGAATCACATGTGGTATTTCAGTTGGGAGGAGAATACCCCATCGAATTCATTCTGATCGCTGTTCCGATTTATATTTTGGCATGGCTGGTTTCAGTATTATTAAGTGGAGGGTACAATAAACCAATTCGTTTAAATAAGATCGTAACAGGATTATTGGTGGGTACGGTTCTTATCCTTATGGTTTATGCGTTATTGGGCGAAAGCCAAAGGTTTTCCAGAGCATTGATATTGCTGGGTGCAGGTTGGGCCACTATTGCTATGGTCGGTTTTCGCTATCTTTTGAATCTGCTCAATTTCAAATCATTTAAGTTTGGACCTAACAAAGACAAGCGTTTTGTAATTGTGGGCGATATTGAGGAAGTGGAACGAATAGAGAGTTTATTACAAAAAACCCTTATCAACCCGGGATTCATAGGTTTGGTCAACTCTTCTACTTCCAATACTGAAAGTAAAAGATTTTTGGGTAATATTAATCAGTTGGCTGACATCATCCATATTTACAAGATAGATGAGGCAATCTTTTGTTCAAAATCTATGCTACCAGAGCATATCATTGATTTCATGACCGAATTGCAATACACCAATATCGATTATAAGATCGCTCCGCCTGAAAGCTTATCTATCATTGGAAGCAATTCTATAAATACCAGTGGTGAGCTATATGTGCTGACAGTTAATTCTATAAGTAAGACCAGTAACAAGAGAAGCAAGAGATTGCTGGATGTGCTTTCCAGTATTTTATTTCTGGCCTTATATCCCATAGGCCTTTTCGTTGTTAAAAAACCATTAGGATTTCTTCAAAATATTTTCAGTGTTCTATTCGGTTATAAATCCTGGGTAGGATTTTACATTTCATCAGAGGCAGAGAATCAGAAGCTCCCTGACCTGAGGAAAGGGGTGTTAAATCCGACAGATACACTCAAGAGACAAAATATTTCAAAAGATATAGCAGAGAATTTGAATATTCTTTATGCTAAGGATTACAGGGTGCTAAATGATATTAACATCATAATAAAGAGCATTTCCAGGCTGGGGGGCATCTAGGAAAAAAACAAAACCAATTTTATATTAACACGTATAAGTGTAAAACTTTCTGCAATAAAATTATTGTAGTTGGTAATATTTTTACTAATTTTATATCGTAACAAAAAAATAATGCTGACGTACAAACAGAAAAAAACTACAAACGAATGAAAATAAAAGATTACTTTTTTGTCATGGCTATTGTTATGGCATGTTCGCTTAGCAGTCGGGCACAGATCACAGTATTGAACGACATAAAATGTAATGGGGCAACCACCGGCTCTTTATCAGCAACTCCGGGTTTTGGTATACCTCCTTATTCTTATTTATGGAGCAATGCTGCGACAACTCCGGTAATTTCAAGTCTGGCCGCAGGAGGTTATTCTGTCACGATAACTGATGGAACACCAAGTACTATTGTATATTCCATAGTATTGACCCAGCCACCTTTATTGACGGTGCCTATCAACCCGCCAACTGAAGTTTCATGTTTTAACGGGTACGATGGTCTGGCAACTGTTGCACCGGTAGGTGGAACATTTCCTTTCTCTTATGTTTGGTCGAATGGTGATCACAATGCATCAGCCACTGGGTTAAGTAGTGGCACGTATACTGTTACTGTTACCGATTTTAATAGCTGCACGGCTACCAATACTGTAACCATAACCCAGCCACCTCAGTTGACCTCGGTTGTGTCATCTTTGAATAATCTCAGTTGCAACGGAGCCAACAATGGTTCTGCCAGCATAACTGCCAGTGGTGGCACACCCGGTTATTTCTATGCATGGTCTAATGGCTCATCAACGAATTCTATTGCAGGAGTGGCAGCAGGAAATTATAGTGTTATCGTTTCAGATGTTAACGGTTGTACTGTTGGCAATTCTATAGTTATAAGCCAGCCGACACCTATAAATCTTCCTGTTACCAATAAGGTAAATGTAAGTTGCTTTGGTGGTAACAATGGAACTGCGACAGTAATTGCAAACGGGGGAGTGGCTCCTTATACCTATTTATGGTCGAACGGTGCAAATACAACAACCATCAGTAATCTTACTGCAGGGGTTTATACTTTGACGGTTACTGATTTTACAGGATGTGTTAAAACTACCGCAATAAATATAACTCAACCGGCTCCAGTGGTTGTGAATACAGTACAGATTATCCCAAGCGATTGCGATGGTCATAATAATGGTAGCGCCAGCATTGCTGTTGTGGGTGGGACATCTCCATACACCTATCATTGGCGTGAAATTGCAAGCGATTCAGTTTACACTACCCAAAATATTTCTTTGGTCAGAGGTGGAAATTACGAGATCATTGCTACCGATATTCTTGGATGTGTTGGTGTGGACACTATCATTATTCCTAACCTTGCTGTTGTTCCAATTACAGTAACAGTTCAATCGTACATTTGCAACGGAGCCTTGGGCTCTGTAAATATGCTGGCTGACAGTGCTGACAGTGCACAATATTACACTTATCATTGGAGTTCTACCTACAATACCAGTACATGGGTTTCCAACGATTCAGTATTTGGAACTGGGACTAGTTTTCTGGCCGGAAATTATACCATTACTATTACTGAAAACTCAACAGCTTGTGCTGCTTACTATAACTTTACTATTAATCAATCGGCAACCCCTATGGTGGTTACCTCAAAAGTGATTCATAACAATTGCTTCGGTGATCATCATGGAAGCATACAATTATTTGTAAATGGTGGCGATCCTTTGCCAACCTATCAGGCAACATGGACAGGACCTTATGGTTACGTATCATCAGGATTTGCTATCGGAAGTCTTGTGTCAGGAGATTACACCTATACAGTTACCGACGATGGTGCCTGCTCGGCTTCGAATACTATACGCATTCAACCTTTATTACCGGTGCAGGGATACACTACAAAAAACGATATCTCGTGCCATGGTAATACCAATGGAAGCATTTCGGCATTTTATAGCGGTGGACAGGGTACATTACATTATTTATGGTCGAATGGTGCAACAACGACCCAAATCAATAATCTTGTAGCAGGAACTTATACGCTCACTGTAACAGATAGTGTCGGTTGTTCTAAAAGTGCTTCGGTGCAGATACTGGAACCACCGGCATTGGTAACTACCTTAAATAATCAGCAAAATGTCAGCTGCTTTGGTGTTTCGGATGGAGATATCTGGACCTCTACTTCAGGTGGTTCAGGATTGTTAGAATACCAATGGCTACATGACGGAAGTTTATTTCCGGAAGTCACAAATAATCTATTGAATATCCCAGCTGGAATTTATCATCTAACTGTTACAGATTCATTGATGTGTCATAGTACTTTGGATGTAACCATTTCTCAACCGACACAAACTTTGTTTACGGATTCGGTTCATGTGATTAGTTGTAACAACGGGGCAGACGGATATTGGAATATATCTCCCACAGGAGCTTATAATCCTTACATTGCCATTTTCAGTACCTTTGATACCATAAGCACTGATACTGTTCCTTCGCCATTTATTGCAGGATTAGCTGCGGGAACATATTCCTGCCAGATTACCGCGAGCAATGGTTGTAAATGGGATTTTGTTAAGACTTTTGTACAACCCTTGCCAATAACTGTTGGTTTGACTGATATTGTCCCTATTGTTTGTTACGGCGACAGTACCGGCTCTGTTAAGCTTGACGATGTTCACGGTGGTACGGCACCTTACACATATTTATGGAGCAATACCACAACAGCCAATCCTTTGGTGAATGTTCCGGCTGGTACTTATCATGTAACTATTACAGATTCGAAAAGTTGTACCATAGACGAAACCTACATAATCGAACAACCTTACGAGCCTATTAAGTTCTTTGCAACGGTTACGGCAACCTCTTGTCAACAATCGGAAGACGGACAGGTAGTGGTTTATCCAAATGATATTTACTGGTCGCCATACAACAATATGTTCATTTTGTACGATAGTATAAATCATCTGATCGACAGTGCCAGTGCAGGGCAAGTGATTGGCAATCTTCCGCCGGGGCCTTACACCCTTGTTTTAATTAACGGAGTGGGCTGTACTGCCCGTGGAAATATTTATGTTGATAAAGGTCCGGATAACTGCATCCTTATTCCCAATCTTGTGACTGCTAATGGCGATGGATACAATGATGTGTTCAAAGTGCAGGGTGGTTGTGAATACGAAACTTTCCATGTGAGTATTTTCACTGATCTCGGAAAGAATGTTCTCGAATCAGACGACTGTAATTTTATTTGGGATCCGAAAGCTACTGAAAAAGCATCGCCCAACACGGTTTTCTATTACTATATCAAAGTAAGTGAAGGCGGCAAAGCCTGGGAGTTCAGAAATTCAATCAATGTTAATTATTAAGAGGAGGATAGCATCATGAAAAGAAAAATATCAATATCCCTTATCGCGTTTTTGTTTATCTGTACAACCACTATGGCTCAGTTGCAAGTGGGACAAGGTATCAATGATTTCTACAATCGTTTGCCCGAAATTCATAATATGGCTCTGGTGCCTCTTACCTCGGTACCTTCGGCGACTCTTATTGGTGGAAGTCGTTTGGATGGTTTCGGACATCATCCTTTACAGGCTACTTTCTATGGAAGTGGATTCCTAATTGATCATCTGGGAACCGGTTTGAAAGTGAATTACGAACAAATGGGACTTTCGTCCAAGACCGATATCGAACTAGGATTGGTTTATTACGTGTTCATCAATAAAGAAAAAGCTGATGGAAAAAGCAGCGGCAATGCCGGCGATAAGTTCTCTTTCTCATTATCCGGACATTTTATTCAGGATAGAATCAAACGCAGCGATATAGTTGTGTTAGACCCTAACGATCCCAGCCTTGCCGATATTTCCGAAACATCGCCCAATGGCAATGCTTCGGCAGGTATAGCTTTCTTGCGTGAAAACAAATACTATTTCGGCATAAGCGCTCACCAATTGTTTAAAAGCAAATCGAGTTTTCTGAATACAGAATTTGAGAACCTGAAACGAATTCATTATTACATGATGGGATCGTATACCATCAACCTGAGCAAAACCCAGGACCTTGATCTGGAATTGCTGGGAATAGGTGCTTTGGTGAATTCCAAGGCTTATGAATACGAAGCAGGCTTCGATTTCAAAATTAAGAAGATGTTTACGGTAGGAGCAGCCTACCGTTCCAATGGTTCGCTTAAGTTTAATGCAGGTATTATTGCCCAATCGTGGAATTTCGGATATGCTTTCAGCTTCGGTGCCTGGGTAGATGCTACCAAATATACTTATAAAGGTATGAACAACTCTATCTTTATCCGTAAGGTGTTCAACGATGGCAGGAGGTCGAAAAAATGAGGCTGAAACTAACCTTTGTCCTGTGTTTACTCGTTGGTGCTGCTTCTTTACTTCATGCACAGGATATCGAAGGCACTAAGAAATGCTGGTATAAGCGTGGTCAGTATGATTCGCTGGTGATAAGCAATATGTCGGTTAACAGCAAATGGGACGATTATGCTCCTATTATGTTGAAAGATAATAAGCTTTATTTTACATCGGATAGACGCAACAAAGAAGGTGACAAGGCTGCGCTGGCATTCAACGAGAAAATCTACGTTACTCAGGCCAAGGATACCAACTGGGTTAGGCC